>CBFIEQ010000033.1:0-12177 GCA_965661645.1 uncultured Aquiluna sp. | reverse complement strand
AAACGAGATGTTCTCTGAAGGGTGGTAAACAATGTTCTCGCCCTCAACCGTTGCGTTGATCTTGGGGTGCGCTGCTAGGGCCTCAGCGGCTGCAAGAGTGAAGAACGGCATAAAGCTCAACTTTGTGCCAGCCTTGGCGGTGAAATCTCCCTGAACCCTCGAGCGCATTTGCGCCACGCGTGTCACGTCTACCTCAACAACTGAGGTGAGCTGTGCGGAAGACTGCATCGATGCAACAGCTCTTTCGGCCAATACCTTTCGGAGTCTGCTCATGGGCTCCGTGGTTCCGCGAAGCGGTGATGGGGCCGCTACGAAGGCAGTTTGTTTTGGAGAAGCGCTTGGAGTGACTGCGCCGCCTGCAGCGCTGGCAATCACGTCCTCCTTACGAATCCGGCCTCCGACTCCGGTGCCACGCACAGAAGCAAGGTCTACGCCCATCTCACTTGCCAGTTTTCTGACGATTGGAGTGACATAGGTTGGGTCGCTGTCAGAAACTGCTGGCATCGTAATGGGAGCAGCCGGTGGCGAAACAGGTTCCGCAACGGGTGCTGGGGCTGCCGGAGGCGCTGCTGCTGGTACAGGAGCGACTGGAGCAGCTGCGACGGGTGCCGGAGGGGCTACTGGGGCAGCAGGTGGAGCGACCGGACTTGCTGCCGGAGCTACTGGAGATTCCGCTGCAACTGGTTCTGCTGCTTGAGGCTCAGCCGGTGCCTCGGGGGCTGCTGCAACGGCAGCACCCTCGCCCACGATGGCAAGAACTGCACCTACCTCAACCGTCTCGTCCTCTTGAACCATAATCTGCTGAAGGGTGCCGGCAACTGGTGATGGAATCTCCGTATCTACCTTGTCCGTGGAGACCTCAACCAAGGGCTCATCGATCGCCACCTGATCGCCGACCTTCTTGAGCCATCGGGTGACAGTTCCTTCGGTAACTGACTCCCCAAGTGCTGGTAGGACTACTTCACTCATTGGATCTCTTCTTTCAATTTACGCGTGTGCGTGCAGGGGTTTTCCGGCGAGTGCGAGGTGCGCCTCACCGATGGCTTCGTTCATGGTCGGGTGAGCGTGGATCAGCGGAGCCACATCCTCTGGATAAGCCTCCCAGTTCACGATCAGCTGAGCTTCTCCAATTTGCTCACCAGCGCGCGAACCGATCATGTGGAACCCAATTACCGGGCCATTGTTTTCTCGAATGAGCTTCACAACGCCTGCGGTTCCAAGAATGTTGCTCTTACCGTTGCCCGCGAGGTTGTATTCGTAAATCGAAATGTTATCCGCTCCATACTGCTCCTTGGCCTGGGCTTCTGTGAGGCCAACAGAGGCTATCTCTGGCTCGCAGTAGGTGACTCGTGGGATATCCCACTCTTCAACGCGCATTGGGTTCAGTCCGGCAATTTCCTCGGCAACGAAGATTCCCTGCATGAAACCACGGTGTGCAAGCTGTAGGCCGGGAACAATGTCTCCAACAGCGTAAACACCGTCAAGGTTTGTCATTAGGCGGTCATTGGTTGGAACGAAGCCTCTATCCATCACCACGCCCTGCTCCTCAAAGCCAAAACCGGTGGCGTTTGGTCCGCGACCAACAGCGACTAGAAGCAGATCGGCGTTTACCAGCTCACCGTTTTCGAGTTCGACGCTCACTCCGTTGTCTGTCTGGGTGACGGTCTTGAACTTGTTTCCAAGCTTGGATTCGATACCGCGCTTGCGGTAGGCGCGCTCTAGTCCCTTTGACATGGCGGGATCCTCGTTTGGAACGAGCCTGTCAAGGCCTTCGATGATCACAACCTCTGATCCAAATGAACGCCAGACCGAAGCAAACTCAACGCCAATAACACCGCCACCAAGAATTGCCACCCGGTTAGGAATCCAGTCCATCAGAAGTGCCTGGTCACTGGTGATTACTCTGCCGCCAATCTCAATGCCCAGGGTCTTGGTAACTGAACCAGTTGCCAGTACGAGGTTCTTTCCGGTGTAGCTCTCGGAACCAACCGTGATGGTCTTTGGACCGGTCATTTTTCCTTCGCCTTCGACGAAGGTAATGCTCTTTTGCATCGAGACGAGACCGGTCAGGCCCTTGTATAGCTTGTCCACGATTGAGTCGCGATACTTGTTGACCTGTGGCATGTCGATGCCTTGGAAGGTTGCTTGAATACCGAAATTGCTGGCTTCTTTTGTCGTGTCTGCAACCTCTGCCGAGTGCAGCAGGGCTTTGGTTGGAATGCAGCCGCGGTGAAGGCAGGTGCCACCTAGTTTGTCGCGTTCGATAAGCGCAACGCTCATGCCCAGTTGGGCCGCTCTCAGGGCTGCGGCGTAGCCACCGCTGCCGCTACCAAGGATTACTAGGTCAAAATTGCTATCGGCCACATCAGCTCCAAATATCCGCAGAAACAGACCAAGTCTAATACCTACTTGGCAGCAAGCTTTCGAGCCATCTCTACTAACGATCTCAGCATCACTGCAGTGGCCCCAGGTGGGTTCACTGAGTAGGCAGAACCAGCGTTGTTAGCTGGTCCGGCAATATCGAGGTGAGCCCAAGACTGATCTTCATCGACAAACTCATGCAAAAACCAGCCACCTACCAGCATCCCACCGGCTCGGTTGCCAACCTTGGCGTTTGTCATGTCTGCGATGTCTGAATCCAGAACCCGTCGCAACTCCTCCGGCAAAGGCATTTCCCACAAGAGCTCATCCGCTGCTGAGGCGGCTTCCAGGGAAAGCTTGACTGCCGGTCCGTGACCCATAACGGCTGCGTATCTGTTTCCAAGCGCGATAGTGGCTGCGCCCGTCAAAGTGGCAACATCGACTATGTGGTCAGGTTTGTAATCGGCGACAACGCTCAATCCATCACCCAGGACCAGGCGACCCTCGGCGTCGGTGTTGATAACCTCAACAGTTTTGCCACTGCGCATCGTGATTACATCTCCTGGCCTGGTGGCTTGACCTGACGGCATGTTCTCAGCAATTGCCATGACCGCCGTTACATCTACCTTGAGACCCAGCTTTGCGATTGCAGAGATTGCACCGAAAACTGTTGCTGATCCGGCCATGTCATATTTCATTCCGACCATCCCATCGGCGGGCTTAATCGATAGTCCGCCGGTGTCGAAAGTGATTCCCTTCCCAACAAGCCCGAGGTGCTTTCCGCCACCTCGGTAACGCATGACGACCAATCGTGGTGGACGGACAGAGCCCTTGCCCACCGCGAGGATTCCAACACATTTTTCCTTTGCGAGCTTCTTTTCGTCCCAGATATCTACCTCTACCTTGGACTTCTTCAAATGTTCAGCTACCGTTTGCGCGAGCTTCTCGGGCCAGAGGTCATTTGCCGGTGTGTTTATGAGTTCACGAACCCTGATTACCTCATCGGCAATAACCTCGACCTCTTTCAGGCTTGGGTTTACTCCTTCTTTGACCAGCAGGCTTATCTTGCTCGGTCCATCTTTGTTTTTCTTGTACTGGGATTTTGTCTTTCCTCCCAAGAGTGCTCCAAGAGCAATCTCTTGAACTTGCTGTTCCGAAAATCCGCGGGCGTCAATCACCAAAGGTTGACCAGATGCTGACGCTCTTGTGGCAGTTGCACCGAAATCTTTGAGCTTTCTTGCGTCACCAACCCCAATCGCAATGGTGCTGCCTTGATCCTGAGAAAAAACTGACACCGATGCCACCTTGGAATCAATCTTGAGGATGGCAAGTTGTTCCTTCGAGAAAGCGGCTAACTCGGGATGCGGTTTGTCCGCTCTGACACCGATAGCCAGTTGAAATAGTTCGCTAGGAACCTGATTGATGATGTTAATCGCTCGCATGAGTCAAAAGTGTAGGTGGGTTAGTATCGCCTCATGAGTAAGCTCTACAAAATTTTTGGCGATATCGAGCGAATCAAATCTCTTCCCATGGTTGCCATGCTCTCTGGATTTAGCGACTCGGGTTCAACAATTGGTCAAGTTTCTGAGCACTTCTTTGCAAACCTTGACAATGAATTAGTTCTCCGTTTCGACAACGACGAATTGCTTGATTATCGATCAAGGCGTCCGATGCTTTTTTTCGAGAAGGACCATATTGAGTCCTATGAGCCACCTACCCTTGCAATTTACAAAGTCCTAGACGAGGCTGATCAACCGTTTCTCTTCCTGGAAGGGTACGAACCGGACATGCGCTGGGAGGCTTTTGCAGAGGCTGTTGTCGAACTTGTGCAATTGCTAGAGGTCAAGAGCTTTACCTGGGTGCATGCCATTCCTTTTCCGATTCCCCACACCAGGCCGATAGGCGTGACTGTGAGTGGGAACCGAAGCGACATGATTGAGAGGTTCTCGGAGTGGAAACCTCAAACCCAGGTTCCAGGAAACGTTATCCACCTGCTGGAATTCCGTCTCACTCAGTTCGGCCTTGCAACATCTGGCTTTGTTTTGCTAGTGCCTCACTACCTGGCTGACAATGAGGTGCCAAAGGCTGCCCTCGCGGGGATTGAAATGATCACCGCGGCGACAGGTTTGGTCTTTCCAAGCGACGAACTTCGCGAGCGCGCGGAAAAATTTGACGCCAAAGTTGAGGCGCAGGTCGCAGACAACGCTGAGCTGGCAAAGCTCGTCCAAACTCTTGAGCAGGGTTATGCATCCGGCGAATCTGGTCCTTCGAGGGCGCCAATTGGCAAGCCAACAGCCAGCCCACCCACAGCCGACGAGTTGGCTGAAGAGCTCGAGCAGTATTTGACAACCATGCGCAAGCGTAAAAGCGAGGAATAAAAGGAGCTTTTTTGCGCTTTTACACCTATCCATGGCAAAAGCCATGGCATACTATGACAAACCCTTTCAGGTCTAGCGACTTGACAAGGGTTTAAAGTCTGTCCGAGGCAAGGAAGATATCATCGCAACTGTTTCAAAGGCAAAAGCCAAGACCACCGCTGCAAAGCCACGCGGAAAAAAGGCTGCACCCAAAGAAGAGCTGCTTGATGACGACGAGGACACTGACGAGGTTGACGTGACCGAAATCGTTGCAGAAGCTAAGGGAGCAGTTGACCTAACCGCGGAGGGCTCCAACGGAGCAGATGATTCAGACAATTCTGAACCTGCAACCGAGTCAATCCAGTTGCCAACAGATGTACTGGTCATCAAGGACGATGAAGATGACATCCCGGTTCAGAATCTGACCATCAGCGGTGCAACCGCTGACCCGGTGAAGGATTACCTGAAGCAAATAGGCAAGGTGGCGCTTCTAAACGCCGAGCTCGAGGTTGAACTAGCCAAGCGAATCGAAGCTGGTTTGTTCGCGGAGGAGAAGCTTGGATTAGATGCAAAGCTCACTCCAGCCGAGAAGCGCGATTTGAACTGGGTCGTGAAGGATGGTCAGCGCGCCAAGAGCCACCTCTTGGAGGCAAACCTTCGATTGGTCGTTTCACTCGCTAAGCGTTACACCGGTCGAGGAATGCAGTTTTTGGACTTGATTCAAGAGGGCAATCTGGGTCTTATTCGAGCGGTCGAAAAATTTGACTACACCAAGGGCTATAAGTTCTCCACTTATGCAACCTGGTGGATTCGCCAGGCAATCACTAGGGCTATGGCAGATCAGGCCCGAACCATTCGTATCCCTGTTCACATGGTCGAAGTGATCAATAAGCTCGCAAGGGTCCAGCGTCAGCTGTTGCAGGATTTGGGTCGCGAGCCCACGCCAGAGGAGCTAGCTGCTGAATTAGACATGACACCTGAAAAGGTCGTTGAGGTCCAGAAGTATGGTCGTGAACCGATCTCATTGTCTACACCACTTGGAGAAGATGGTGATAGCGAATTTGGTGACCTTATTGAGGACACGGAAGCCGTAGTCCCAGCAGATGCCGTTGGGTTCACAATGTTGCAGCAGGAGCTTGAGCGTGTTCTGGAATCACTTCACCCAAGAGAAGCTGGGGTCATCAAATCACGCTTTGGGCTTGGCGATGGAGTGCAGATGACTCTTGACCAAATCGGCGAGAAGTTCGGTGTTACGCGCGAGCGAATCCGACAGATCGAATCAAAGACCATGTCCAAACTTCGACACCCATCTCGCTCTCAGCTGCTCAGGGACTACCTGGACAACTAATGCGAGTTGCGCTGGCAGTTCTGGTTGGCAAGCTTCTTCGTTTCGTTATAAGAGTCTTTAGGCGCGGAGGCGGTTCCGCACTTCCTGGATTAGTCGCAAGCAAGATAGCTCCGAGACTTTTACAAAAAGCGATTGACAGCTGTCCGAGGGGGCTGGTTGTAGTAAGTGGTTCTGCAGGCAAGTCGTCTACAACTCACCACTTAGTAGCTCTGCTAGAGGGGCATGGACTCAAGGTATTTACTAATCCCTCAACTGCAAACATCAGACAGGGTTTGTTTGCAGCAGTCCTAAAGGAGGTGAACCTCCTCGGGGAGATGTCCTTCGATATTGCGGTGTTGGAATGGGATGAAGGCCACGGAGCTGCTATAGCCAACGAGGTGGAAATCAACCTTGCCGTATTGACAAACGTTCTATCGGATCAACTGGATAGGTTTGTCGATCCGGAGATGGTGGCTGAGAAGCTAGCTGTCATCGCAAATCGTTCTAAGAGCGTCGTCGTAAATGCAGATGATAAAAACCTCACCCAGCTAGTAGTCAACCATTCTGATGTCATCGGCTACGGATTATCCGAGGCTTTCTTGAAGTCCGATCAGGCTCCACGCTATGCATTGAACTTCGGACCAGAGCCAGAGATCAGCAAGAGCATCAAAGTGTTCAGGGGCGAAAAGTTCACCATTAGTTCAGAACTTGGAGCATTTGATACTGAAGTTGATAGTGCCGAACTGGCGCTGAACTACGCTGCTGCATTGAGTGCGGCCTCAAGGTTGACAGCACTCGATTCAACAAAAGTTTCCGGCCTATTTGCCGAGCGCAAGGGCGTATTTGCGCGAAATGAGACGTCTTTAATTTTTGGCAAGAACGTGAATCTAAGGCTGGTGCAGAATCCAACCAGCTTTCAGCTCAACCTTGACGAAATCTCGGGAGAAGAGTCCCCACTCATGCTGATGGCTGGGCGGGACATCCATGACCCAAGTTGGTTATGGACGGTGGATTTCACGCGGCTGAAAAAGGTCCACATCGTCTCCGGTTATAACGCGTATGAACTTGCCCTGCGGCTCAGTGTTGCCGGGGTAGAGATTGAGAGTGTGGTGCCAGAGATCGCGGATGCGACAAAGAGATTCTTTGAGCTGGAGGGCGATAAGCCGACCATATTGTTCTCTGCTGATGCGATGAGACGTTTTCGCCGACATGCAAAGGTGGCGAAGTGATCAAGGTGTTTTCTTTCAGACCGGAGTTCTTCAACAACAACGGTGACCAGGGCAATCTTGAGGCTCTGTCGCACTTCTCTAGGGCCGAACTAGTAAGCGCAGAGATCGAGAAAGCAGACTTGGTGCTCTTTGGGGATGCATCTCGAGCTGCCATGCGCGAGTTTGAAAATGAAATGCAGTCTCACGTTGGTGTTATTGAGGCTCGGCTCGCTAGCGGAGCACCAACGCTATTAATTGGTAGCAGCTTCGAATATTTCGCAACCAGGGTCAAAGGTATGCCAACCCTTAGCTACGGTGAGCGGGCCAGTGAATTTAGAACCGTCGAGACTGGGGGATTGACGTTGAGAGGTTACCGAAATACAGAGTTGGTATCACCAGATGTATACGTCTCTGGGGCTTTTGTTGGAACAACGCTCTTTGGCCCGGTGTTGGCCAAGAACCCAACTCTGCTGGAAAGATTTGCTAAAGCCCTGGGTCTAGAGGTTCAGATGAGCTCCGAGCAAAGATTCTGGATCGAACAGCTCTAGCTACTTCTGATTCAGTTCTTCAGACTGGTCGTGCCAGTTGATCACCAATGGCTGGAGCTTTTCCTTGTTGGCATTGCCGTGGTGAGCGCAGAACAAGAGTTCGCCACTGTCGAGTTGAACCCTGATGTAGGCCTGGGCTCCACAAACGTCGCATCGGTCTGAAGCGACTAGCTTCTCTACTTCTCTAATGTCTTCCATGGTGAGAGTATTCAAGCACGAACTGGCAAAACTAATTCCTAAATACGCCCTGTTTCGCTAACTGCGAAGTGGCGAGCCTAAGAAGCGGTGTTCAATGGTTATTGTTCTGGCGTGACCGATTACAACGCAAGACATCTTTCCGTCCTCGAAGGGCTCGAAGCAGTCCGTAAGCGTCCGGGTATGTATATCGGTTCAACAGATGCCCGCGGCCTCATGCACTGTCTCTGGGAGATCATCGATAACTCCGTTGACGAAGCACTAGCGGGACACGGCAAGTCAATTACGGTTCAGGCTTTTCAAGATGGGTCACTAAAGGTTTCAGACGACGGTCGAGGTGTTCCCGTCGATGCAGAACCGAGAACAGGTCTAAGCGGTGTTGAAGTTGTTTTCACCAAGCTGCACGCAGGAGGCAAGTTTGGTGGTGGTTCCTACGGAGCCTCAGGCGGGTTGCATGGCGTTGGCGCATCTGTCGTAAACGCTCTGAGCGCTCGGTTGGATGTTGAAGTCGATCGTGATGGCAAAACCCACGCCATGAGCTTTAAGCGCGGTGAGCCTGGAGTGTTCAAGGGTGAAGGGCCAGATGCTCTGTTCACTCCATTCACAGACAAGAGCGAGCTAAGGATTGCTGGGAAGGTAGCAAAGGGGGTTACCGGCACGAGAGTGCAGTATTGGCCAGATCCTCAGATTTTCGAAGCTAGCGCCGTTTTCTCTCCAGCTGATCTGTCCACAAGGCTCAGGCAAACAGCGTTTCTTGTGCCTGGCCTCAAGCTAAGCGTGATTGACCAAGAAGGCCTTGAAGAGACTTTCGAGTTCGACGGTGGAATTTCTGAGTATGTCGAGCACCTAAGTAAAGATGCTCCCCTCACTCAGACCCACCGCATTCAGCGGGAGGTTCAGTTCAAGGAAACCGTTCCAGTTTTGGATGAGAACCAGGGTGCCATGGTGTCTAAGGAGGTCGAGCGTGATTGCAAAATAGACATCGCTCTGCGCTGGGGGACCGGCTTTGATACAGAGGTGCGAAGTTTTGTCAACATCATCTCCACCCCGAAGGGTGGCTCTCACCTCAGCGGTTTTGAGCAGGGGCTGATCAAGAGCTTCAGAGCGGCGATTGAGCTTTCAGCCAGAAAACTAAAGGCAACTGGTCTAAAGATCGAACGTGATGACATCATGACTGGATTGACTGCGGTGGTGTCGGTTAGCTTTCCAGAACCGCAATTTGAGGGCCAGACAAAAGAAGTCCTTGGAACGCCAGCTATCAAGGGGCTGGTCTCCACGGCGGTGGCGAAGTGGTTTGACGATTATCTAACCGGAAAGCAGCGCGGCACCAAGCAAGAGGTTGAGAACCTACTGGACAAGGTTGTCTCTGAGGCTAAGGCCAGAATTTCAGCGAGGACCCTCAAAGACACCCAGCGTAGGAAGAACGCCCTCGAGTCCTCATCGTTACCAAGCAAACTGGTCGATTGTCGTGCCGATGCAACCAAGGGGTCGGAGCTTTTTATTGTCGAGGGTGACAGCGCGCTCGGAACGGCAAAACTGGCAAGAGATTCTTCGTTCCAAGCTCTTCTGCCAATCAGGGGAAAGATTCTGAACGTCCAGAAGGCATCTTTGTCGGACATGCTCTCTAACGCAGAATGTGCCGCGATTATCCAGGTGTTAGGTGCTGGTTCGGGGCGCACCTTTGAGCTAGAACAGGTGCGTTACGAAAAGATAATCTTGATGAGCGATGCAGATGTCGACGGTGCCCACATTCGAACCCTACTTTTGACGCTTTTCTTCAGGTACATGAGGCCCTTGGTTGAAGCAGGTCGCGTCTACGCCGCCGTTCCTCCGCTTCACAGGGTCATGGTTCAGCGTGGTAGAACTAAAGAGCCGCACTACACCTATTCACAGCAAGAGCTTAATGATTTGCTTGCGAAACTAGATCGCGAGGGCGTTAGCTACCAACAGCCCATTCAGCGCTACAAGGGCTTAGGTGAAATGGATGCGGATCAGCTGGCGGAGACCACGATGATGCCGCAGAATCGAATGTTGAGAAGAATAACCGCTTCAGATGCCGAAGAAGCAGCAACGGTCTTCGAGCTGCTTATGGGTAACGAGGTTGCACCGCGCAGGGATTTCATCGTCTCCTCAGCTGATAGCTTCGACCGCGAAAAGATCGACGCCTAGTAGCTTGCTCCTAAGTATGCCGGTGCAGGCTTCCCACTACCGTCACGACGAGGGTCAATATCAGGGACCTCAATCGGGTTGCCATCAAGGTCTAGCGCGCTTGGAACCTTTGCTAGGGCTGCGAAGTAAAGCTGATCCTCGGATTTCAGAAAACGTTGACATCTAACGCCCTGGGTCGCCCGACCTTTTGCAGGGTATGCATCCAAAGGTGTGATCTTCATTGAGCCTGGATCTGTTGCACCAAGCGCCTGTGAGCTGTTTGCTGCGGTAACCAGGTAATCGTCACCCCTTGCGACGCCGAAGAATATCGCCTTGCTATCACTTAGGTTTATGCCAGCCATGCCACCGGCTGCAAACCCCTGTGGGCGGACGTTAGTTGCGTCAAAGACGAGCAGGTTGGCCTCTGATGACACAAAGACCAACTTGTCTCCGTCTTCGGCTGGCCCAACGCCAATTACTCTGTCGAATTCCTTTAGCGCAATGATCTCAAGGGAGTCTTTATCGACCAATGGTCCGCTAAACCGTTTCACTACACCCTGAGTGGTTCCAAGTGCATAGGTCGACTCATCTGTCCAAGGCAGAATTCCTACTACATCCTCCTGCTCTAAGCCGAGGTACGCTTGCGCACTCGGCAGTTGCCCGCTGACCCCCGGAGTCTTAGTCGGGAGGTCACTGACGTGGACCCTGAGTGCGCGACCTAGAGAGGTTATAAACCCAATGTCAGCTCGTGTACTGGTGTCTATGACCGTGCCGATGTCATCGGGGCCTGCCTCTGAAACCCGGTAAACAATTCCAAGCGGGGATAAAACCACGTTGGCAGGGGCATCCTCGATCTCAGTAACCTGAACGCTCTTTCGAGATATGACCGCGCCATCACTATCTATTAGTTGAGTTCTGCGGGCATCGCCAAAGTTCTCTGAAACCTCCTCGAGCTCCTTTGAGACCTGATTGCGAATCAGTTGGTCCGAGTTCAAGAGTCTTTCTAGCTCAGCGATTTCGGACCTGAGCTGATCGGCCTCCTGCTCGAGCTCAATAAGTGAGAACCTGGTAAGCCTTCTGAGCCTGAGCTCAAGAATGTATTCAGCCTGCAAATCCGAGAGGTCAAAGATGGTTCGAAGTCTTTCCCTGGCGCTTTCGGCGGTGTCTGAGGTTCTAATGACTTCGATTACCTCGTCGATGTTGAGAACAGCAATTTGTAGTCCGTCTAAAAGGTGAAGTCGAGCTTTGCGCTTATCCAGTCGGTTCACTGACCTGCGCGTCACCACTTGTATGCGGTGACCTAGATAGACCTCCAGTAGCGCCTTGAGCGGCAGTTGTTGCGGGCGACCCTCGACCAGAGCCACGTTATTTATACCAAATGACTCTTCCAGCGGGGTCAGTCGATAGAGCGCCTCAATCACCGAGTTTGGATCGAAGCCGGTTTTGAGCTCGATGATAAGCCGAAGTCCGTTGTCGCGATCAGTCAAATCGACGACGTTGTGAATTCCCTCGAGTCGCTTTGCTCCCACAGCATCACGGATCTTGTCGATAACCCTCTCGGGGCCGACTAGATAGGGGAGTTCTGTTACAACCAAACCGGTTCGTCGTGGACCCACGGTTTCCACCGAGATCTTTGCGCGCATGCGGAAGGTTCCGCGACCTGTTTGGTAGGCCTCCTTGAGGCCTTCTCCAATAAGCGCAACTGCGCCGGAGGGTAGATCGGGACCCGGAATGTGCTCCATGATCTCGTCAAGGGTCATTGCTGGATTGTCGATCAGTGCTTGTAGTGCTGCAACTACTTCTCGAAGGTTATGCGGCGGCATGTTAGTTGCCATGCCAACTGCAATGCCGCTAGCGCCATTGACTAACAGGTTTGGAAAGGCTGCAGGCAGCACCTCGGGCTCAAGTAGTTGTGCATCGTAATTTGGAGCAAAGTCGACAACATCCTCATCCAAGGACTCATTCAGCAGTAGCGCTGCCTTGGTCAATCGGGCCTCGGTGTATCTAGCGGCAGCCGGTCCATCGTCAAGGGA
>CBFIEQ010000032.1:0-12397 GCA_965661645.1 uncultured Aquiluna sp. | reverse complement strand
CAAGACCGCCCGGCATTGGGCCCTCAAGATTGGCGGCAATCAGGGTTACCTGGGCACCTTGATCTCTAGCCGCCTTAGCGAGCTCCAGGCCCATCCGTCCCGAGGAGGCGTTGCCAATAAAACGAACCACGTCGATTGGCTCTCTAGTTCCAC
Organism: uncultured Aquiluna sp.; assembly: GCA_965661645.1. Taxonomy (GTDB): domain Bacteria; phylum Actinomycetota; class Actinomycetes; order Actinomycetales; family Microbacteriaceae; genus Aquiluna. The sequence goes on along the minus strand of CBFIEQ010000032.1, from coordinate 12,244 downwards.
CCGCCGTGATCAAGACTCTTTTGCCTTGGAGTTTTCCAGTTTCAAGAACAAAATTGACTATGTCTTCGACCTCGGGCAGTCGTCCTGGCCCAGAGTCTTCACCTGTCAGTCGCCCTTGTGCAGGCTCCATAACTTGAATTCCACGCTCACGCATCAAAGCCACGTTGGCTTTGGTGGCAGGGTTCTCCCACATCTCTGTGTGCATAGCTGGCGCCACAAAGACCGGCGCCACACTCGCGAGGATGGCGTTCATTAGCAAGTCATCGGCAATACCGGCGGCTAATCGGCCTAAAAAGGCTGCGGTGGCAGGGGCTATCACGATGGCATCTGCTTCCTGTCCCATTGCAACATGACGCACTTTTTCTACATCTGCATACATGTCGATGTCGATGTTGTGGCCGCTCAGCGCCTCCAGAGTTGGCTGACCAATGAAGCGGAGCGCGTTCTCGGTAGGTAAAACGGTGACTTCATGGCCAGCCTCAGAAAAGGCACGGATTAGATTGGCCGCCTTGTAGGCAGCAATTCCGCCGGTGATTCCAAGCAGAATGCGCAAATTGGGTCCTAGCTAAGAGGTTTTCTCTCGAGCTTGTCTGCATAAATTTCGTGCAGAGCAATGCTCAGCGGCTTGTCATCGATTGATGAGTCGACCAGTGGTCCAACGTAGTTGAACAGGCTACCCTCGTGAAGGGCGCTGTAATACTCGTTAATTTGGCGTGCTCGCTTCGAGGCGAAAATCACAAGCTGGTAGTTGGAATCAACCTTCTCTAGCAGGGAGTCGATCGGTGGGAAAACGATGCCATCGCCTTTTTCGGTCATTATGTTGCCTCTTTCACAATCCTGATAATCTCTTTCGCACAAATCTCCAGGCTGTCATTTACCAGCTCGAAATCGAATTCACTCGACGCGTCAAGTTCCATGCGTGCGGTGGCTAGTCTAGTTTGAATTTCCGATTCTGTCTCGGTCGCTCTGTTTCTCAATCGAGCTTCCAGCTCTTCCCAGCTGGGAGGGGAAATAAAAATACTTATCGCTTCAGGGTGAGATTGAGCAACCTGTCTTGCTCCCTGCAGGTCGATTTCAAGCAGTAGATGCTTGCCCAGAGAGTTCGCCCGCGCTAGTTCGCTACGCAGCGTTCCGTAGTAATTGAGATTGTGGACCTGTGCCCACTCTAAAAACTCGCCCTGCTCGATACCTGCCTCAAATGCCTCTTTGGTTATGAAGTGATAGTGAACACCGTCAATCTCTGCTGGCCTGGGTGATCTTGTGGTGGCGGAAACCGAAAGCATAAAGTCTGGATCGTGGCTGGTAATCCACTTAACGAGTGTGCCTTTGCCAACTCCGGCCGGACCCGCCAATACAACTAGCTTCATAGTTCCAACTTAGCCTTATCGATCTGCTCAGCTATCTTTGCTGGACCGCTCGAGGTAATGGCCCTTGAAACGTTTGCAACTACCCGGTGCCTAGAGGCTCCAAAGAGCTGAGCTAGCTCGGAGAGATTTGCCCCCTGAAAACCAAATCCCGGCGCGAGTATTGGGATGCCAATGTCTTCTCTGGTAATCCAATCAATTCCAAATGCACTTAGATCTTGAGTTGCTCCGATGACGACTCCTGCATCTCCCCCGCCAATTTCTCTCGCTCCTTCGATGACCATTTGACTTACTGTGGCCTTGCCAGTCTTCGCGGTTTGAAGTTCCGTAGCTTCGGGATTTGAGGTGGCGGACAGTAAGAAAACACCTGAATTCACATCTTTGGCGTAACCCATCATTTCCTCAAGAGACGCGGTTCCCAGATATGGGCTGAGGGTGAGCGCGTCAGATCGCAATGGAGAATCATCACCAAACCAGGCCTGGGCATAACCAATGAGAGTTGAACCGATGTCCCCACGCTTGGCATCGGAAATGATCATTAGTGATGCCGCCCGAGCTGCGGCATATGTTTCCTCGAGTGCTAAATAACCACTGGACCCGAACCGCTCAAAATATGCCACCTGGGGCTTGATCATTCCAACCCGACCCTCACAGGCCTCGATGATTCGCATGGCATAGTCACGAGCTCCCGTTGCGGTGTCCGGCAATCCGAAATGAACTAGCTCCTTCTCGCTAGGGTCGATGCCAACGCAAAGCTGCGTAACCTCCATAGCGCTCTTGAGACGGGTCGCGAAGCTAGCCACCGATTAGCGCCTTTCGCTCCGAAGCATGCTGCTGAAGCGGCTTCACCCTAAATGGGCCTTCTCTGACAGCCTCGAATGAACCAATCGCCGCACTGAGTTGTGCCGCAGTGGTGAAGATTGGCTTATCGGCAGCCGTGGTTGCAGCCCGTATCTCATAACCATCAACACGAGCATCAGCCCCGGATGGGGTGTTGACCACCACGTCGACCTCGCCGTCGGTGATCATGTCAACTACGGATCGCTCTGTACCCGTGGCTTGCGAGTGCTTGGTGACCTCTTCGGCCTTGATTCCATGCCTGCCTAGCATTCTTGCCGTTCCGGCGGTAGCCAAGATGCGGAATCCGAGCTGTGAGAGTCTACGAACTGGCAGTAGCAGTTGCGGTTTGTCCCTGTCAGCTACCGAAACGAATACTGTCCCACTTAGCGGCAGGGCGCTGCCAGCTGCGGCTTGGGATTTGGCAAAAGCGGTTGGGAAATCAGCATCAATTCCCATCACTTCACCGGTTGAACGCATCTCGGGACCTAGTAGGGAATCAACGAATCGGCCATCCTTTGTTGCAAAACGCTTGAATGGCAGAACAGCTTCCTTGACAGACACAGCTGTGCCGGGCGGCAAGTATCTGCCGTCGTGGTTGGGTAAGTGTCCCTCAGCGACCAGCTCCCTGATGCTCTTACCAATCATCACAAGAGAAGCGGCCTTAGCGAGAGTGATTCCAAGCGCCTTAGATACAAATGGCACGGTTCTGGAGGCTCTTGGATTCGCTTCTAGGACGTAGAGAACATCCGAAGCCAACGCAAACTGAACGTTGATAAGTCCTCGAACATCCAACCCCTTTGCGATCGCTTCTGTAGCGAGCGCGACCCTTTCGATTTGTGCATCGCTAAGCGTGATTGGAGGAAGCGTGCAGCTGGAATCACCTGAGTGAATTCCTGCCTCCTCGATGTGCTCCATGACCCCACCGACGTACAGCTCATTTCCGTCGTACAGTGCATCGATGTCGATTTCAATTGCATCGTCTAAAAAGCGGTCTACTAGAAGCGGATGCTGGGAGTCCACCAAAGCATGTTCCGCAATTCGATCGAAGTAACCCGCTAACGACTTCTCGTCATAGACGATTTCCATTCCACGACCACCAAGCACAAAGCTTGGCCTTACAAGCACTGGGTAACCAATTCGGTTGGCTACTGCCACGGCACTAGTCAGGTCGGTAGCAATACCGTTAGCAGGTGCAAGTAACCCAGCCTCATCGAGTATCTGCTGGAATTGACCGCGCTCTTCAGCTCGATCTATTGAGTCAGGGCTTGTTCCAAGAATTGGAATACCAGCGGCCTTGATGCCTTGAGCGAGACCTAGAGCGGTTTGACCACCAAGTTGCACCAGCACACCCAGCAGTTGCCCTGAGGCGCTCTCCGCATGGATTACCTCAAGAACATCTTCCAGGGTGAGTGGTTCAAAGTAGAGCCGATCCGAGGTGTCATAGTCGGTGGAGACGGTCTCTGGGTTGCAGTTGATCATGATTGTCTCGTAACCAGCATCTCGGAGTGCGAAGGCTGCGTGAACACAGGAATAATCAAACTCGACGCCCTGTCCGATGCGGTTTGGACCACTGCCCAAGATCACCACCTTTTGGCGATCGGATGGCACCACCTCTGTGAACTGCTCGTATGACGAATAGTGATATGGCGTGAGAGCAGGGAACTCTCCCGCGCAGGTGTCAACTGTTTTGAAGATTGGACGCAACCCCATACTGTGGCGAAGCGCTTGCATCGAGGCTTCATCAGTGCCTCGAAGTTGTGCGAGCTGGACATCGCTGAAACCGTGCTCCTTGGCACGCTTCAGGTCATCTCTAGTCACTTCGTTTAGTTCACTGAACCACTTGGCAATCTCGTTTATCAGAACGACCTGGTCAATGAACCAAGGATCTATCTTCGTTGCTTCAAACACCTCGGCTGGGGTTGCACCTGCCCTCAGTGCTTGCTGAAGTTGGACTAAGCGCGCATCGGTTGGGGTTGCAATGGCAGCCAAGAGTTCGCTCTTGCTTGCCGGTATCTCGCCCCAGTGGAAGCTTGAACCGCGCTTTTCAAGTGATCGCAGAGCTTTTTGGAGTGCCTGGGTAAATGTTCGACCAATTGCCATGGCCTCACCAACACTCTTCATTGTGGTGGTGAGTGTTGTGTCAGCCGCCGGGAACTTCTCAAAAGCAAACCTCGGCACCTTCACCACGATGTAGTCCAGAGTTGGCTCGAATGATGCAGGTGTGACCTTGGTTATATCGTTTGGAATCTCGTCGAGCGTGTAGCCAATGGCGAGCTTTGCCGCAATCTTTGCAATCGGAAAACCAGTGGCTTTTGAAGCCAACGCAGATGATCTCGAGACCCTGGGGTTCATCTCGATCACGATAACTCTGCCGTCATTTGGGTCAACGGCAAACTGGATGTTACAGCCACCAGTGTCAACTCCGACGTCACGAATAATACGAATGGAGATGTCTCTGAGGTTTTGGTACTCGCGGTCGGTGAGGGTAAGGGCTGGTGCAACCGTGACCGAATCTCCAGTGTGAACGCCTACAGGGTCGAAGTTCTCAATTGAACAAACCACGACTGAGTTGTCATTCTTGTCGCGCATGAGCTCGAGCTCATATTCCTTCCAGCCAAGAATGGACTCCTCTAGCAACACCTCGGAGGTCGGCGAAGCCTGTAAGCCAGCGCCCGCAATTCGTCGCAGGTCCTTCTCGTCGTAGGCGAATCCCGAACCCAATCCACCCATTGTGAAGCTGGGTCTGACTACCAGCGGGTAGCCAAGTTTGTCAGCCGCGTCCAGCACCTCATCCATGCTGTGAGCGATGTAACTTTTGGCAACATCGGCACCAGCTTTTAGGACAAGCTCCTTGAATTCCTGACGGTCTTCCCCCGCTCTAATTGCTTCGACATTTGCCCCAATTAGCTCTACCCCATACTTTTCCAAAGAGCCACGCTCATAAAGCGCCATAGCGGCATTTAGAGCGGTTTGTCCACCCAGTGTCGGGAGGATTGCGTCTGGTTTTTCCTTCGCGATGATTGCTTCAATTACCTCTGGTGTAATGGGCTCTACATAGGTTGCATCAGCAAAGTCGGGGTCTGTCATGATGGTGGCAGGGTTCGAATTTATGAGGATCACTCTGATGCCCTCTTCTTGCAGAACCCGACAAGCTTGAGTTCCCGAGTAGTCAAACTCGCAGGCTTGACCGATAACAATCGGTCCCGAACCAATCACCAAAACGGAATTTATGTCTTTTCTTTTTGGCATTAGTTTCTCTCCTGAATTAGATTCACAAACTTGTCAAATAGGTAGTGAGAATCGTGCGGACCTGCGGCTGCCTCGGGGTGGTATTGCACTGAGAAGGCTCGTATGTCTTCGCACTCCAGTCCCTCAACCACTCCGTCGTTTAGACCACGGTGTGAGACGCGCACGTTTCCAAAACCCTCCGGACTAATGGCTTCGTCGACTTCCAACTTCACAGCGAATCCATGATTGTGAGCCGTGACCTCAACCTGCCCGGTTGCCTTTTGCATCACTGGTTGATTGATGCCTCGATGGCCAAAGTCAAGTTTGTATGTCTCAAAGCCAAGCGCTCTACCCAAAAGCTGATTACCAAAGCAGATCCCGAAAAACGGAATGTCCTGTCGAAGCACCTCTCGAAGCATCTTGACTTGGGATTCACTGGCCTCCGGATCTCCAGGTCCATTCGAAAAGAAAACTCCATTGGGAGAGGAATTCAAGATGTCCCCGGAGGTCGCATCTGCCGGAAAAACCTCAATTTCAACGCCCCTGGAAGCCAAGTGCTCGAGGGTAGATTTCTTTATTCCTAGATCCAGAATTGCGACTTTTCCAACTCGCTTACCTTCCGCGTTGATCGTGTAGCGAACCGGAGTTGTGACCACGTCGCTGAGCTTGAGCCCAGCCATTTTTGGTGCGTCCTTGACTTCGGTGATCATCTCCTGAGAGCTCAATTCCAGTCCTGAGAATATCCCAGCGCGCATTGCTCCAAGTGATCGAATCTTCAAAGTCAGGGCTCGGGTGTCAAGATTCGAAATGCCAACGATGCCTTGAGATAGCAGGTCATCCTGAAGTGTGCGCTCAGCGCGGAAGTTGCTTGCCATTCGTGAAGGTTCCTTCACGATGTAGCCAGCAACCCAGATACGGCCGGACTCCTCGTCCCTAGCGTTCATTCCCACGATGCCGATGTGTGGGGCGGTTTGCAGCACAATTTGACCGGCATAGCTGGGGTCGGTGATGGTCTCCTGGTAACCGGTCATGCCGGTAGCAAAGACCAATTCTCCGGTAGTTTTCCCCTTAGCACCGAAGGGCTCCCCTTCAAATACAGTGCCGTCCTCTAAAACTAGATAGGCGTTAGCCACGCTTTACTCCTGTCGCTTTCTCAATTGCTTCTTCAAACTCTTCGCGTTTCGAACTGCTGGCAACTCTTAGGTTGGTCATAAGCTCCTCGCTTCCTAACCGCCAGATCAGCACCATCAGGCCGTCTCGCTCAACACCCTTGTCAATCGTCGCACTGGCCCTGGTGAGCCCGATCAGGTCTTCATTCGGAATGTGAAAGCCTGGTTCCCCCACTCGCTCAATGGAAATTCCTGAGTTTGAAAGGAAAAGTTTCCCCTTTCCTCTGCCTCCGAGCCTGTATGCCCAAACCCGAGATAGAGGACTTGCTGCAAATACGGTGCTGGCATAGAACACGTCACCCAGTTCTATCCCTCCTTCGCTTTGAGCTGGCTTGACAAGCGACAGCTCTTGCTCCTGCCTGCGCCTTTGGACGGAGCGATAAACCCGCCAGGCGATCAAAAAGACAAGTGCGATAAGGAGAGTGCCTATAAGCTCGCGGATCACTTTTGAACCAACTTTCTATCAAGAACGGTGAAACGTCCGCGGTAAATGGTCATCACAACTTCTCCAGGCAGTTCTATGCCGGCGAAAGGGTTATTGCTGCTCTTCGAATTTGTGATGGGTGAGATCACTCTCTTAGCCTCTGGATCAATCAGAGTGAGATTGGCCTGTGCGCCGACCGCAATCTCACCGTGATCAATAAGTCCGGATAGCCTCGCGGGAGCGGAGCTCATCACTGTTTCCAGTCTCTCCCAGCCTGAGGCACCAGATTCAACTAAAACCTTTTGGGCAACGCTGGCCGAATGCTCTAACCCAACCATTCCAAAAGCCGCGTTATCCCATTCGCACTCCTTCTTCTCTGCAGAGTGTGGGGCGTGGTCCGTGCCAATAACATCGATTGTTCCGTCGATTAGCGCTTCCTGAAGAGCGATAGTGTCCTCTTTGCGTCTGAGTGGCGGATTTACCTTGTAGACAGGGTCATAACTACGCACCAATTCTTCAGTAAGCAATAGGTGGTGAGGGGTCACTTCCGCGGTGATTGCAATTCCCTGCCCCTTTGCCCAGCGCACAATCTCAACCGCTCCCGCTGTGGTCAGGTGGCAAACGTGGAGTCTGGAACCCGTCTTTTTCGCGAGCATTGCGTCGCGTTCAATGATTCGCTCCTCGGCCTCGGCGGGCCAACCCCTTAGTCCAAGTTCTGTCGCTAAGGGACCTTGATTCATTTGGGCACCAGGGGTAAGGAGGGGGTCTTGGGCATGCTGAGCAATCACGCCACCAAACTTCTTGACCTCGCTAAGCGCTTTTTCCATGAGCTGGGCATCGAAAACGCAAACCCCGTCATCGCTAAAGACCCGCACATTGGCACTCGACGAATGCATCCCCGCAATGTCCGAGAGTTCTTGTCCTGCAAGGTTTTTTGTGACGGCACCAATTGGCTGTACATAGACATAGTCAGCTAGCTGCCCGAGTTCGTGAACCTCTTCAACCAGCTCCCTGTTGTCGCTCACCGGTGCCGTATTCGCCATGGCCAATACGGCCGTGTATCCGCCAGCCGCTGCTGAGCGCGATCCTGTAAGTATTGTTTCGCTGGCTTCGAAACCAGGCTCACGAAGGTGAGTGTGCACATCAACAAAGCCCGGAAGCACGATCAGACCAGAGCAATCGACACCTTGTTCTGAGATACTCCCAATCTCCGTTACTAAACCATTCTCAATCTTGATGTCGTGTGTCAGGCCCTTTGAGTTGCTCGCATTTTTTAAAACTATCTTCACGCCTGACCACCTGCCAATAGTTGATAAAGGACAGCCATTCGAACAGAGACCCCGTTGGCAACCTGATCCAGAATTGCAGCTCTTGGATCATCCGCAGCGGCCGAGGAGATCTCTAACCCCCGGTTCATAGGTCCTGGGTGCAGGATTAGGCAATCCTTCTTCAGCAAATTCAACCGCTCTTCCGAAAGTGACCACTGTGCGGCGTATTCGCGCTCCGATCCGAGTTGATTCTCAATCATTCTCTCTCGTTGAACCCTTAGCATCATCACAACATCAGGCTTTGAGGCGAGTGAGAGTTCGAAGTTACTCGAAGCCTCTACCCCTAGACTCTCGATACCAACCGGCATAAGCGTTGGAGGCGCAGCCACCTCAACTTTTGCACCCAAGGTTTTGAGTAGGTGAATGTTGGAGCGTGCGACCCTGGAGTGCTGGATGTCTCCAACGATCAAAACCCTGATCCCGTCGAGGTCTTTGCCAGTGCCTAGACGTTGTCTAATGGTCAGCGCATCCAGAAGGGCCTGAGTGGGGTGCTCGTGAAACCCATCTCCAGCATTCACAATTGACGACTTTATCCAACCTCGGTGAGCCAGATTGTGCGCTGCACCGGAGGCGGGGTGGCGAATGACTATCGCATCGGCACCGAGCGCCTCGAGTGTCTGAGCAGTGTCTTTAAGGCTTTCGCCTTTTGATAGCGAGGATGTCGCCGCTGAGAAGCTAATGACATCGGCGCTCAAACGCGTTGCCGCAATCTCAAAGCTAATCCTGGTTCTCGTCGAGTTTTCGACGAACAAATTAACGATTGTCTTACCCCTGAGGGCTGGCAGCCTCTTCACTTCGCGCTGAGATACAGCACCTAGCTCTTGAGCGTTGTCGAGTAGCGCTACGGCCTCGCCGTAACCTAGATCGGAGGTCGAAATCAAATGTTTCACAGGTGTATAACCACCTTGTCTTCACCATCTGTTTCGGTAAGGGATACCGACACTCTCTCCTTTTGCGAGGTTGGGAGGTTCTTGCCGACAAAATCGGGTCGGATTGGAAGTTCGCGATGCCCACGATCTGCCAGCACAGCTAGCTTGACCTGCTTGGGTCTTCCAATGTCTGTTATCGCGTCTAGCGCTGCCCTTACGGTCCTGCCGGAGAAGAGCACGTCGTCGACTAAGACAACCACTTTTCCATCTAGGGATGCAGTTGGAATCTCTGAGCGGGCAATGCTACGTTCTTTTGAAACCAGGTCATCCCTGTACATCGTGATGTCCAGAACGCCGGCTGGAATTTGATACTCGGGCTCGATAGCGCTGATGGTTTTGGCAATTCGATTTGCCAGATGAATGCCGCGAGTTGGAATTCCAAGAAGAATGAGGTCTTCGTGCCCTTCATTCGCTTCAAGAATCTCATGGGCGATGCGCCTTAGGCATCGCTCAATGTCTTGAGCATCAAGCACTGTTCTTTGGCTCATAGCCAACTCCTTCTTCGCCTCGCTGGACGAACTTAAAGGACAATTTCTCTACAGCATAACAGCCCTAAAGTGCTGCCCCGCCTTTTGCAAGGCGTGCAAGCACGCCATTTATGAATTTTGGGGAATCGTCGGTCGAATATTCGCTAGCAAGGGCAACAGCCTCGGCTATTGCTACTTCATTTGGCACTTCGGTGTTGTGCAGAATTTCCCATGCGCCAAGTCTTAGTATTGCCCGATCAACGTTTGGCATTCGATCCAAACTCCAGCCATCTGAGAGCATCTTTAGTTCGTTATCAATTTGGTCGGCGTTTGCGAAATAGCCAGTTAGTAGCATCTCGGCATAGTCAAAAATAGGCTCTTGGTTCTGCCTGTCTGTAACTTCCTCTGAAGTTTCTCGCAGGAGAGTTAGTGCGTCATCCTGTCGCACCCCAGCTGCATAAAGGGCATCGAGGGCTCGTTTTCTAGCTTTAGTGCGGGAGCTCAACTATTCGCTCGCTCGACCAAGGTAGTCACCGGTTCTGGTGTCAACTTTTACCCTGGTGTTGTTTTCGATAAATAACGGGACCTGAATCTGGTGACCAGTCTCTAGAGTTGCGGGCTTTGTGCCACCGCTCGAGCGATCTCCCTGCAGGCCAGGTTCGGTGTAGGTAATTTCCAATACAACCGAAGCTGGGAGCTCTACATACAGCGGGTTGCCGTCATGCAGTGCAACGGTTGCCAGCTGGTTCTCCAAGAGAAAATTGCTCGTGTCGCCCATCACTGCGGCGTCAACAGTTATCTGCTCATAGTTGCCGCTGTCCATGAAGACATAACCTGAGCCATCGTTGTATAGATACTGCATGTCTCGGCGGTCGACATTCGCGGTCTCGACCTTCACGCCTGCGTTAAAGGTCTTGTCTACCACCTTGCCGCTGGTGACATTACGCAACTTGGTGCGAACAAAAGCGGGACCCTTGCCTGGCTTTACGTGCTGAAATTCAACAACGCTCCAGAGTTGGTTCTCGATTGAGAGCACCATGCCGTTTTTTAGGTCGTTTGAGGTTGCCATTGTTCTCCTTTTTAGGCCTCTGAGATTCTAGCCGCGAGCTAGCTGTTCGATGGCCAATAGGTAGCTATCGAAGCCAAATCCGGCAATCACACCGGTCGCAACTCCTGAAATGACGCTGTTGTGTCTGAATTCCTCCCTAGCGTGGGGATTTGAGATGTGAACTTCAATCAGCTTGTTTCCTGCCGAGGTGTGCGCCGCACACGCATCTCGGAGCGCGTAGGAATAGTGGGTGAAGGCGGCCGGATTCAGAACTACGGAATCTCCTGCCTCAAACGCCTCGTGAAGCCAAGTAATGAGCTCCTCTTCGGAGTTGGTTTGCCTGAAGTCGACTTGGACCCCGAGCTCAGCAGCTCTGTTGTTAAGAGCCCTTTCGAGTTCAAGAAGATTCATGCTGCCATAGACATCTGGCTCGCGAGATCCCAGCAAATTTAGGTTTGGTCCATTTAGAACAAGGATTGTCATGGCTAAACGCTATTCCACAATCGACTGGAAAGCTGTAAAAAGTAGCTCTTTGGTTGGAGCGTGCAGGATTGCTGGTTTACCGATTCGCTCCAAAATCACAAACCTAAGTGACCCTGAGCGGCTCTTTTTATCCTTTTGCATCGTCGCGTAGAGCTGCTCCCAGCGATCGGCCCTGTAGCTCAGCGGAAGCCCAAGGCCTCCAAGGACGCTTCGATGACGCTCAACATCCTGCTCACTCAATTTGCCAGAGAGAAGAGCGAGTTCGGCTGCGTAGACCATTCCGATTGAGATTGCAGCGCCGTGTCGCCAGTTATAACGTTCGGCATGTTCGATTGCGTGACCGAGTGTGTGGCCGTAGTTGAGATGCTCACGCTCGCCTGATTCCCTAAAGTCGGAGGTTGTGATGCGCTCTTTGATGGCGACCGATCTTTCAATGATCTCCCGGAAAGTGTCCGAGGAGACGTCCGTCGCCGCGTCACCTTGCTCGATTGCCTCCAAGATCCAAGGGTCCTCGATGAAGCCATATTTGGCGACTTCGGCCATGCCCGCCAGTAGTTCATTTCGAGGCAGTGCGTGCAAAGTATCCAAATCAATAAACACCTGGTGCGGCAGGTGGAAAGCTCCAACTAGATTTTTTCCTTCTTGGGTATTTATCCCAGTCTTGCCGCCAATTGCTGCATCGACCATTCCGAGCAGTGTGGTTGGGATCAAAATTGACCTCACTCCCCTGAGCCAAGTAGCAGCGACAAATCCCGCAAGGTCGGTGGTTGAACCACCTCCCAAGCCAATTACGGCATCGTTTCTTTGGAACTCCGCCTGACCCATAATGTCCCAGCAAAACGCTGCAACTTCAACGCGCTTCGCAGCTTCTGCCGCAGGCACCTCGGCGAGGAGAGCCTCATAGCCTTGCCTAACAAGTGTCTCTCTCAGAACCTCTGCCGTTGCCGCCAAGGGTTGTGGATAG
>CBFIEQ010000031.1:0-13167 GCA_965661645.1 uncultured Aquiluna sp. | reverse complement strand
CAGCAAACCGAACTTGTTTGCCGCCCTGCCCGGATAAAGCGAGAGCGCCAAAATACCTATGCCCAAACCAAAGGGCATTAACACCGCAACTATTGAGTTGCGGTCCTTGGCCCTATCACCCAAAAAGGCAATGATGACTGCCGCGATCAAAGACCCAAAGACCGAACCCAGCACGACATCGAGCCCAATCAGCAAAAACACCGCAGCCCCTGCAAACGAGAGTTCGGCAATGCCGTGAACGGCAAACGAGAGTTCGCGGTTCATAACAAAAACCCCAACCAGGCCGCCAATTAGCGCAAGCAGTGCTCCGGCAAGAAGTGAGTTATAGACCAGCGGCAATAACTTGTCGTAGTCGGAGAAGTTGATGATGTCGGACCAGTCCATTTAGACCCACTCCTCATCATCGTGATGCTGGTGATCGTGAGCACCCAGCACAACAATCCGGCCCTGGTTTCTCACAACATCAATCTCCGCCCCATAAAGCTTCGAGAGCACCTCCGAGCGCAACACCTCATCCGGGGTTCCCACCGAGTGGTTTCCTTGAGCCAAATAGAGAACTCGATCGACATAGTCGATGATCGGGTTCACATCGTGAGTCACAAACAGCACCGCACTACCCGCATCTCGCTGATTGGCAATCAGTTCGCTCACCACCTGCTGGTGATTTAGGTCTAAGGCGCTAAGCGGCTCATCGGCCAAGATCAACTTTGGCTTTGAGATCAGCGCCTGGGCCACTCTCACGCGCTGCATTTCGCCACCCGACAACGCTCCGACCGGGCTATTTGAGAGGTGACCGGCATCAACCTGCTCCAAAGCCTTCAGCGCGAGCGCCTTTTTCTTTGGGTTGGGAAGCGGCAGGCCATACTGGTGCCCATCTAAACCAAAACGAACCGCATCAATCACCTTCAGTGGCAACCCTGAGTCAACTGCTCTGTGCTGCGGGACGTAGCCGATCTGGGTGTTGCCGCTAGTGGTCTTCTGCCCCAAAAACGAAATTTCTCCCGAGCTAAGGCTTTGTTGGCCAAGGATTGCTCGCAGCAGCATCGATTTCCCAGAGCCATTAGCACCAATCACTGCTATGAACTCGCCTGGTTTCACCTCAAGATTCAGCCCACTCCAAAGCACCCGTTCACCAAAGGCGAGCGTGGCATTTGAAATGCTCAGAACACTGTTCACCTAGTAGATCGCCTCTTGCAATTGATCAATCACCCATGCCATCCAGTCCAGATAGCTGAGCTCCTCTATCTCGCTGCCGTCGCCACGGTCCAAAAAGCCGGTTTCGGAGACCCTGACGATTTCTCTGTTGCCGGCTTGGGCTGCGGCAATGAGCCTTTCGGTGACCGAGTCTGGGGTTGAGGAGATGTTGATTACCAAAAGCTCGGCGATTCTGTTACTTAACAGCTCTTCTGCCTCAGTGATTGCCGCAAGCGAAACCTCGCGGTCCTCTTCAATGGCATCGGCTAAATCGTTTGGTGTTAGGTCCTCTAACCCTGCGTTTTCCAGCATCAGGTTCGCAACCCCTTCGGGCGCAATGAATGCCAAGCCAAGCGCTCGATCACGCAGTGCCTCAACGCGAACCTCGAGGTTAGCCAACTCGGAGCTAAAAAAGTCAAACCCGGTTGTCACCGAGGAAAACGACTCCGGACGAAGCTCGGTGATGGCCTCAACAATTAGCTCTGCGGCATCGAGAGTGAGTTCGAAGTCATACCAAATGTGTTCATTGCCGGTGCTGTGGGTTTCAGTTTCTTCACCCTCGTGCAGATGCTCGCCCTCAACCAACCTGAGAAAGACCTGGTCCTGGCCTGCTGCGGTGACCAACTGGTCCATGAAATCGTCGTATCCGCCACCGTTGGCAATCACAAGCTCTGCTTCGGAGACCAGTAGCTGGTCTCTAGCGCTTGCCTGGTAGGAGTGTGGGTCTTGGCCGTTAGGGACAATACTCACAACCTCGACCCATTCGCTTGCCAAAAGCTCTGTTACTTCAGCCCAAACCCTGGTTGATGTCACAACCGTTATCTTCCCGGTGTCACCCTCACGAGTCAGGGTTGGTGATGGCTGACTGGTTGGCTCAACGACATCGGAGCCATTGTTGGCGAAAATGAAATTGGCCACTAGGGCGAACAGCGCCACGAGCGCCACGCCTGCACCAACACCTAACAGCAGCAGTTTTGGCAATGACCAATTCTTCATTGTTGAAGACTACTCCTTATTGAAAATCGTTCCCAAACCAAAAACCAGCCGCCCGTGCTCATGGGCGACTGGTTTTTGGGTTCTGGCTAGCTAATCGATTCGATTAGGTCCAGCACAGAATCTGCCCACTGCTGGTAGCTCAAGCCAGTTGGCAAAAGCTCACCGAATTCCAGCACTGGAACACCCTCTGCCATAGCCAGCTCCTTCAAGGACTCAAGCGTCGGGGAGGTGACCTGTTCGTTGACAGCCAAGAAGCTGAGCTCGCCGGATCTAATTAGCTCTTGAGCCTCAGCCACAATTGCAACCGATGGCTCTAGCTCGGCCTCCTCGGCCTCGGCAAAGCCCTCGGGAGTTAGGTTTTCAAAGCCAAGCTCAGCGAATAGCAAGGCGGCAAGTGGGTGGGCTTCGAAGTAGTGAATCGAGCTATCGGCCAAAGCCTCGACTCTCAATTCGATGGACTCCATTGCCGACTCAAACTCAGCAGCGTTTGACTCAAAGCTGGCAGCGTTTTCTGGCTGCAGCTTTGCCATCTCAGCGGCAAACAAGCCTGCCATCACCTTGGCAACGTGGAAGTCATACCAGATGTGGTCAGAGCCGTCGTGCCCGTGGTCGTGATCCTCGTGAGAGTGCTCGTCACCGTGCTCGTCACCATGCTCGTCACCGTGCTCGTCGGCGTGATCCTCGTCCTTGTGGTCCTCATCAGCGTGGTCATCACCGTGCTCATCGTCGTGGGCGTGGTCATCGCTGTGCTCTTCTTCAGAGTGTTCCTCGTCGCCGTGCTCCTCGTCGCCGTGGACTGCCTCGTGAGTCTCATAGATATCGAAAGCCGTGATGCCCGCTGCTGAGGCCAGCGCTAGGGCGAAGTCGTCATAACCACCGCCATTGATGACAAACATGCTGGACTCTGAGACTGCTAGCTGATCTCTCGCTGATGCTTCGTAGGAGTGTGGGTCCATAGCGGGGTCTTCGATAAGCGCAATCACTTCAAAGTTTTCGCCAGCAACCTGGCTCAGAACTGATGCCCAAACGTTTGTGGTCGCAACGATTGTTGGCTTTGACTGCGCCTGATCCTGCTCGGATGCGCTCTGCTGTGGAGCACAGCCTGCTAGTGCGATGGCGGTCGCAGCTGCCACAAGCAGACCGAAAGGTCTAAATAGTTTTTTGGTCATGCCCAAATACTAACCCTTATTGAAAATGATTGTCAATTTCAATTAGTCAAGTAGTAGTGCCGGCTCCTCAATAACGCTTGCAACGTCTTGAACGAACCTTGAGGCCACGTCACCGTCGACCACTCTGTGGTCGAAGGTGGCTCCAATTGTGGTGATCTGGCGAACCACGATCTCGTCGTCGACCACCCAGGGCTTTTTCCTAATCGAACCAAGAGCAACAATGCCCACTTCACCCGGGTTCAAGATAGGCGTTCCAGTGTCAACACCAAAGACACCAATGTTGGTGATGGTGATGGTTCCATCCTTCATTTCCTCTTGACTGGTTTTACCCTCACGAGCCGTTGCGGCCAACTGCTCAATGGCCTGAGCAAGCTCGATCATCGACATTGAGTCAGCGTCTTTGATGTTTGGAACGATCAAACCTCTTGGGGTTGCGGCAGCGATGCCAAGGTTTACGAAGTTGTGAACGATGATTTCTTCGTCAGTCCAGGTCGAGTTCACCATAGGGTTTCTCCTCACCGCCCAGATCATGGCCTTGGCCATGATCAGAAGCGGTGTGACCTTGATGCCAGCAAAGTCCACGGAGGACTTCAACCGCTTGACATATTCCATGGTTCTGGTCGCGTCAACATCAACAAAGATGCTGACGTGGGGGGCTGTGAAGGCGCTTTTCACCATCGCGGTGGCGATTGCCTTGCGCACGCCCTTGACTGGAATTCGCTCTTCGCGCTCAGATGGGGCTTGGGGAGTGGTGAGGTTTTTGAAGACAGAGGCCTGGCTTGCTCCTCCAATAACGTCTTCGCGAGTGATTTCCCCGCGGTTGCCGGTGCCGGTAAGGGTTGACAGGTCAACCCCTAGCTCTTTGGCCAATTTTCTGATTGGGGGCTTTGCCAGAACACTGTCGCTGGCAGCAGCTGCCATGACCATCGACACCGGGATTGAGGTGGCGACCGGGGCAACGCTCACCGCACGCTTTCGCCTTGACCTTGCCTCGCCTGCATCGCCATAGCCAACCAGAGTTGGAATCTGATATTCAGCTCCGGTGTCGGCCTCACTTGCCACCTCATTACTAGGCGCATCTAGGACCGGGCCGCCTTCGGTCCGAACGGCAATGATTGGGGTTCCAACCTCGACCGTTTCACCCTCTTGAACGAGTAGTTCAGTGACTTCGCCCTCGAAGGGGCAAGGGAGCTCAACAAGAGACTTCGCGGTTTCAATCTCACAGATCGATTGGTTGATGCTGACCTGATCGCCGACCTTCACCTTCCAGGTGACAATCTCGGCTTCGGTGAGGCCCTCGCCAACATCTGGCAGTGGGAATCTTGAAATCTTCATGAATCTCCCTAGTAGCTCAGCACTCGATCGACTGCCTCCAGAATACGGTCAGCATCTGGCAGATAGGCCTCTTCGAGTTTTGCGGGTGGGTAGGGGGTGTCAAAACCGCCAACCCTAACCACCGGGGCCTCGAGGTGATAGAAGGCGTGCTCCGAGATGCGAGCTGCGATCTCGCTCGAGAGCGAGACGTTGGTTGGTGCTTCGTGAACCACAACCGCGCGGGTGGTCTTTTGCACCGAGGCCAAAATTGTTGGGTAGTCGATCGGAGAGAGTGAGCGCAGGTCAATAACCTCGATACTCAGATCCTCTTCGGCCCCAATCTCGGCAGCCTGTAGGGCTGCTGTGACCATAGGGCCATAGGCCAGGACCGTGACCTGGCTACCCTCACGCAAGAGCCTGGCGTTGTGCAGTGGCATCGGAGCAATATCCAGATTCACCGGACCCTTTTGCCAATAGCGCCGTTTGGGTTCGAGCATGATTATTGGGTCTGGGGACTCAATGGCCTGCTGCATCATCCAGTAGGCGTCGTTGGGGTTCGAGGGCGTCACCACTCGCAGACCTGGGGTGTGAGCAAAGTAAGCCTCCGGGGATTCCGAGTGGTGCTCAACCGCCCCGATTCCACCACCATAAGGAATCCTGATCACAACCGGCATCTGCGAAAACCCCTCGGAGCGGTAGGTGAGTTTTGCCAGCTGGGAAGTGATTTGGTTGAAAGCGGGAAACACGAAGCCATCAAACTGAATCTCAACCACGGGCTTATAGCCGCGCATCGCAAGGCCAATCGCGGTTCCAACAATCCCAGACTCGGCAATTGGGGTGTTGAAGATTCTTTCCTTGCCAAATTCCTTGACGAGGCCTTCGGTCACTCGGAATACGCCGCCAAGTTCTGCGACATCCTCGCCGAACATCAAAACCTTGGGGTCCTTGCGCATTGATTTTGCAAGTCCCGCGTTCAGGGCCTTGGCGATTGCCATGTCTTGATAGCTACTCATGGCCACCCATCTTCGCCTCGTAGGCCTTTAGCCACTGGCGCTGACGCTCGATATCCGGGTGATCATCTGAGTAAACGTGATTAAAGATATTCTCAAGCGGTGGCACGCCCAATGCAAAGGTTTGCTCCCTGATGTCCTTTGCTAGCGCATCTCCAGCCTGGGCAACTTCTTCAAAAAAGTCGTCTGAGATGCCTTGGCGCCTCAAGAAAACCTCGAACCGAGCAATTGGGTCCTTGGCTTTCCATTCGGTCACCTCAGCCTCGTCGCGATATTTACTCGGGTCATCGCTGGTGGTGTGGGCACCGATTCGATAGGTCAGCGCCTCAATCAGAAAAGGCCCCTGACCGGATCTCGCCTCATCCATGTGAATCTTGGTCGCCGCATAGCTTGCCAGCACGTCATTGCCGTCGATTCTCATGCCCGGAACCCCGAAGCCCTCGCCTCGGCGATAGAGCGGCACCCGGGTGACGTCCTTGATGTTTGAAGAAATGGCCCACTGGTTGTTTTGCACAAAAAACACAATCGGCGCATCGTTCACCGCGGCAAACAAAAGCGACTCTGAGACATCACCCTCCGCAGTCGCGCCATCTCCCATGTAGGAGATGACAGCAAGATCCTTCTCTAAATCGCCAGTGCCAACAAGCCCATCAAGCTTTACCCCCATCGCATAGCCGACAGCATGCAACACCTGAGTGCCAAGCACGATCGCATAGAGGTGAAAGCGGGTTTGCTCAGGATCCCAGCCGCCGTGGTTGACCCCGCGCATCATCTTCAGAATTGACATCAGCTCGACACCATGGGTGATTGCCACCCCGTGCTCTCGATAGCTCGGGAAGATGTGGTCCGAGTGGCCAACCCCATACCCAGAACCAATTTGGGCACCTTCTTGGCCGATGGCCGGCACCCACAACCCCAGCTGACCTTGGCGCTGCAGTGCAATCGCCTCAATGTCAAAGCGACGGATTCTTGCCATGTCACGATAGAAGGTTTTTAGCTGATCTTCAGAAAGCTGTTCGATGACCTCGCCGTAGCGCTGGTATTCCTTAGGCACCCCGTAGGTGCCATCCGGCGCAAGTAGTTGCAACATCGGTATCTCTGGCTGGGGGGTCACAACCGCTAATTTAGCGGTTTCCTGCAAGAATTGCCCCCATGTTGCGCTTTCTTATTGGCACTATCGTCAATGCGGTCGGTCTTTGGGCTGCCACAACCCTCGTTCCACAGGTCTCTCTCGCCCCCTATGGAGGTGAGGGTCTTTGGGAGACAATCGCCTCCTACCTCCTGATTGGCGCCATCTTTGGTTTGGTGAATGCGATCATTGCGCCAATCATCAAGGCGCTGGCCTTCCCGCTCTATATCCTGACCTTTGGGCTAATCGCTTTTGTGATCAATGGCGCCTTGCTGCTGCTGGTTGCATGGCTAAGCACCTTGATCGGTGCTGACATCTTCGCAATCGAAGGCTTCACATCGGAAGGACTAGCCATTGAGTCACTAGGTTGGGCAATCCTGGCCGCCATCGTGATGAGCATTGCGAGCTTTCTCACCCGAACCGTTTTGCGAATCCTCAAGATTCGCTAGTCGCGTCGTATTTCAAACAGGTACTCCCTACCTGACTTACCCTCCGGCAACACCTGGGCAATGACGTTTTGGTAGCCAGGGTTGTCGCTCATCGCAACTTCAGCTGCGGTAGTGGCATAGCTTGAGATCCTGTGGGCCTCGACAAGGTTTAGAAATGACGAATCTGAACTTATGGTCACCCAGTTCTCTCTCATTGGATTTGCAACTCCAGCGAGCTGCGGCACCGGATCTGCGGCGTGCTGGAGAGCGACAACCGGAACCTTCAGGTCCAAATGCCCAATCGGACCACCGAGAGAAACCAACCCCTTGACCTGATAGGGCTGCTCGGAAGCGGCCAGGTTTGCCGCAATTAGCGCCCCTTGCGAGTGGCCAACAAACAACACCGAGTCGCCCTCACCTGCACCCAGCTTGCTCAATGCCTCACTCACCGCCGCTTGCGATGGCGCTATTGCGACGCCACCCATGGCAGTGAGGTTTGATTGGAGGTTCAGTGGATTGCTGCTTCCCGGCAGAAAGCTCTGGGTCCCTGGCACATAAACCACCAGCTCTCTACCCGCTGCTGTTTCAAACACCTCGATCCGAACAGATGAAGCCGGCGACCAATAGTGATTCTGCAGTCTTGTCGCGAGGCCATAGATGTTGCCGGCAGCGCTAACACTTTGGCTAGAAATCAACCTGGCAGAACCGCCAGCATCCACGGGAACACCAAAGAAGAGCGAATTCACATGCGACTTGGCCAGCAAATGCTGCGGGCTATTGCCTCCCGACGCCGCGACAGCCAACCTGAGTGCCTGCCCAACAACCTGACTTCCGCCCATTGACGGCACTCCGGTCAGGCCAACGACCGCCATGGTTGCTGCTGCCTTGGCAACCTGGTCCGACAGCGCGCTAGAAATGGGATTTGGCTGCATCATGAACCAATTCAGATCCGCAAGAGGTTGGAATAGGCCGCTTAAGAAGTTGCTGATCTGCGCCTCAGTGGAGAAATAGCTCTCAGCCGCGAACTGCAACCCTGCCCGAAGGCGTTGGAGCCGATCGACAATCCCCGGAACCCCAATCGCCAACTGAATGTTTGGAATTGGGTTTGGCAGAAAGTCCAAAACCAAATCCGGGCCAGCGAACACAGCAGCCTCAAGCTCGTTGGCCGCTAGTTGAATGGCTGCTGCAATTCTCAATAATTCTTGCTGGGTGGCAATGATCCTGGGGTCCCCGCCATAGATATCTAGCGCCATAGCCCGCCCTGCAACCCATCCAGCTCGGCAAGCAACTCGTAAATCCTGATTTCGCAGTGCTTACTCGCTGACCCAGACCACTGAGCCGGATCTGGAAGGGCAAAAATCAGCTGCCTCCTGGCAGCCTCAAGGCGAAAATCGATATCCATAGCCAAAGCAAAGCTAAAAACTAAAGAGTTTTGGCCTGCAATCCTGCGGGCTGTGGAAAGGCGTGCGCTGATTTAGGTTGTGGATAGGGCAAAATGGGCGCGTGAGCAAACTATCGGAGCAACCCCTAAGTCCACTAGATGGTCGCTATCGCCCTCAGGTTCGCGAACTTGGCGAGCACTTTAGCGAGGCTGGCCTAAACCGGGCACGAATCCACGTCGAGATCGAGTGGTTGATCTGGCTCGTTCAAAACAATCTGATCACCTCAGAACTAACACTCAGCGACAAGGAGATCGCCTCACTCAGGGCCATCGTTAGCGAGTTCTCTGACGAGTCCGTTTCAAGACTCGCCAAATTTGAGGCGACCACACGCCACGACGTGAAGGCCGTCGAGTATTTCATTCGCGAGGAGCTGGCCCGCTTAGGGCGAGAAGACCTGAACGAACTGGTTCACTTTGCGTGCACATCAGAGGACATCAACAACCTGGCCTATGCCCAGGTCATAAGCGAGGGCGTTAGAAAGGTCATGCTCCCGAAAGCAAAAGACCTAGCCACCAAGCTTCGCCGAATCTCTCACGAGACCGCAGCAGTTCCTATGCTTTCTCGCACACACGGACAGCCCGCCACCCCAACAACCCTTGGCAAGGAACTAGCCGTCTTCGTCTTTCGAATCGAGCGCCAGCTAAAGCGTCTGGAAAACCAGGAAATCCTTGGCAAATTCTCCGGCGCCACCGGAACCTTCGCTGCCCACTTAGCAGCAGCCCCAGAAGTTGACTGGGCCGAGCAGTCCAGGGGCTTTGTTGAGCACCTAGGGTTCAGCTGGAACCCGCTAACGACTCAGATTGAATCGCATGACTGGCAGGCCGAGCTCTACCAGGCCATGAGCCACCTGAATCGCATTTTGCACAACCTGGCAACCGATATCTGGACCTACATCTCACTGAACTACTTCAAGCAAATACCGGTGTCTGGTGCCACCGGGTCCTCGACAATGCCCCATAAGGTCAACCCAATTAGGTTTGAGAACGCCGAGGCAAACCTTGAACTCTCCTCGGCAATTTTGGACTCATTGGCTCAAACCCTGGTGACCTCAAGGTTGCAGCGAGACCTCACTGACTCCTCTGCCCAAAGAAACATCGGCCTTGGTTTTGGCCACGCTCTACTTGCCCTGGACAACCTAACCCGTGGACTGGACGAACTTGCAGTAAATGAACCAATCATGCTTGCGGACCTCCTAGAAAACTGGGAGGTATTGGGCGAGGCGATTCAAACTGCAATCAGAGCGGATGTTGCTCGTGGTGAGAGCACAATCAGCGACCCCTATGCGCTTTTGAAAGAGCTGACTCGCGGCAAGCGAATTGGTGAAGAAGACCTTTTGGCCTTTATCGAGAAGCTTGAGTTACCGCAGCAGACCAAGGACAGACTTCTGAAACTAAAGCCTCAGACATATGTTGGTTTGGCACAGGAGCTAACCAAGCGCTTCGGTTAGCAGCTTTCTAACGAAGCCTTGGGCGATTTGGGTCTTGATCATCGGGCTTAAAGCTCAAATCAAGCGTGGCGACAATGACTAGCGAGGCAATGAAGGTCACCAACGACCAAATCAGCGCAGTCTCCCAAAAACGAGTGCCGTAAAGGACAATGAGGCCAACGAATACCGCGGCAATGCCCGACATGATCATGTAGGCCTTGAGGTTTGCAAATCGCTTCACGAAACTAACCCTACTTCGCTTCTGGAGAGGCAGCCGCAATACCCCAGTGCACTCCGCTGACAGCAAAATATGCACCTAGGAAACCAACCGCACTCACAACATCTAAAGGCGCCAACAAAAGAGCGCCGATTGCCACAGAAAACATGCCACTCAAAAAGCGTTCTTGGCCAGCCCTGGTCTTGAAACCCAAGGGGCGCATGGCAAACAGTTCAATGGCCCCCGAGCCCATTCCCCAAAGTGAAACTAGGAAGTAAAGGCTTAGCTCTGGAGCCGAGATTGTGAAAAATGAGCCGATCGTGACGAGAAAGGCCAAAATCACGAGCATCAAATCAGCTCGCGCGATTTCTTTTCTGGCTGCAATCATTACTAGACCGGCAATTGCCAAGCCTCCGGTGACGGCGGTCAGTAGCTGCTGGCCGACTAAATATCCGTGGTCAGCACTAAAGGTAATGAAAACACCGGCCGAAAAGAAGATTGCTGCCCGAAGGCCATAGAAGAGTCTCACGCGGACTAGCTTGGCATATTCACAAAGCGCGAATACTGCCCATGGAAGGCGACAACCACGGTTCCGGTGGGGCCGTTTCGCTGCTTTGCCAAAATGATGTCGGCTTCGCCGGCCCTGGGGTGATCTCTTTCATAGATTCCCTCGCGGTGGAGCAGCACGACAACGTCGGCGTCCTGCTCCAGCGAACCTGACTCCCTTAGGTGGGAGATTTCGGGACGCTTATCCTTTGCCTGCTCAGCCTGACGGTTGAGCTGGGAAAGGGCAACCACTGGGATTTGGAGTTCCTTGGCCAATAGCTTTAGCGCCCGGGAGAACTCGGACACCTCTTGCTGCCTGGACTCGACCTTCTTGCCACTGGACATCAGCTGGATGTAGTCAATTACAACCATCTTCAAATCAACCTGCTGAGCCAATCGACGGCACTTCGCACGAATCTCAACCAGAGACATGTTTGGAGAGTCGTCAATAAAGAGCGGGGCGTCGTTGATCTTGCCGCGCACCGAGGCCAACTTGGCCCAGTCCGCCTCAGTAACGGTTCCCTTTCTCATTGACTGCAGGTAAATAGAGCTCTCAGCACTGAGCATGCGCATGGCAATCTCAGCTCGCCCCATTTCCAGTGAGAAGAAGATTGTGGCCTTTTTCTGCTTGACCGCCGCATGTCTCGCGATATCAAGGGCAAAGGTGGACTTACCAACCGCAGGTCTGGCGGCAACAATAATCAGCTGCCCCGGGTGGAGTCCATGGGTGTAGGAATCAAGATCTGTAAAGCCGGTCGAGATACCGGTCATCTCTCCGCCTCGGTTCTGGGCGGATTCAATCTCACGAATTGCGGCTTCAAGCGAATCGCTTAGCCCAACGTAATCATCCTTTGAATTCTGAGACGCAACCCGATAGATCTCTGACTGGGCCTGGTTCACCAGGTCTTCGACCTCGCCCTGGGATTCGTAGCCAGACTGGGCAATCTTGGTTCCGGCATCAATCAGCCTGCGAAGAACAGCCTTGTCTGCCACGATTTTCGCGTAGTAGCCGGCATTTGCAGCAGTTGGGACGTAGCTAGTGAGCGAGTGCAGGTAATCCGCACCTCCTGCTTTTAGCAGGTTGCCGTTTTTATTGAGCTGGTCGGTGACGGCGATGACGTCGGTAGGTTCGCCTCTTCCGAAAAGAGTGACGACCGCGTCAAAGATGAGCTCATGCTTGGACGCGTAGAAATCGGCCCCGCTCGTGATCTCGATGACCTCAGCCACGGCCTCTTCGCTCAGCAGCATTCCACCGAGTGCTGACTGCTCAGCCTCCAGATTGTGAGGTGCCACTCGGGCATCTGATGCCGCTACAGGCGCAAGCATTGACATCTGATCCTCCAAATTCTCTGTCTGAGACCTGTATAGCTTGGGCCACCGACAGTTTGCTTTCAACTCGGCCTGTGAATAGCTGTGGATAACTATGTGGAAACACGCCGAAGAATTGTGTGTAGTGCTGTGGATAACCTGTGGAAACTCAACCAGTATTTCCGTTTAGCCCTTCTGAACACTGGATCCTGGCTGGGGATAACTAAATGTTGAAAACTCTAAAGTTGAACAAGAAGGTTGTGGATAACCTGTGGTTAAAAGAGGAACGGCCCGCCGGAGCGGGCCGTTCTCGTTTGCAATCTGTTTACTTTGCGGCAACCACATTCAAGGTGATCTGAGCAACCAGGTCGCCACTAAGGCGAACGCTGGCCTCATACTCACCAACGGTGGAGATTTTGCCTGCAATCTGGATCTTGCGCTTGTCAACCTCGCCGTGACCCAGAGCAGCAACTGCATCTGCGACATCGGAGGTCTTCACAGCACCGAACAGGCGGCCATTGCTGCCGGCCTTGACGGAGATCTTGACTGGGTTTGCCTCGAGCTTGGCCTTGATTTCAAGGGCAATCTCTTCTGAAGCGATAGCGCGAGCATCACGAGCTGCGCGGATTGAGGTGATCTGCTTTTCGCCACCCTTGGACCAGACCACAGCCAGGCCGTTTGGGATTAGGAAGTTACGTGCGTAACCGTCCTTCACCTCAACGACGTCACCTGCGGAGCCTAGGCCCGAGACCTCATTGGTCAGAATTAGCTTCGACATGCGGTTTCTCCCTAGCGTCCAGCACCGGCGTATGGCAATAGCGCCATTTCGCGAGCGTTCTTGATTGCCTTGGCGATCTTGCGCTGGTCCTGCACCGTTGCTCCGGTGATACGACGAGCGCGGATCTTGCCGCGGTCGGAAACGAACTTACGCAGCGTTGCTACGTCCTTGTAATCGATTACCTCGATTTTGATGGTCTTGACCGGGGCA
>CBFIEQ010000030.1:0-13323 GCA_965661645.1 uncultured Aquiluna sp. | reverse complement strand
CGAGCATGGGGCTAACAGTGCGCTCATCTAGTGCTGGATCCAAAATGGCCATCAGCTCATAGTTATGCATAGTTCACCCACCTCCTTCGGTCTAAACGGTCACGGTCTCTCCGTGACAGGAGGGTTCTTTGCATGTTGCCCTAGAGCAACCTTGAAAGCCTAACGGCTAGCCCACCACTGAAGCAAGCGTTTTTTGGCTTCTTCGTAGCCGATTGAGCCCTCATCAAGCCTGATTTCAAGTAGGTAGTTGTAGGCAAGACCAACTTCCTTGGATGGCTTCAGGTTCAAAATCTCCATGATTTGCTCGCCATCCAGATCTGGCCGCATCGCCTCCAGCGTCTCCTGCTCTCTCAGGATCGCGATTCGCTTCTCAAGATCGTCATAGGCGTGAGCGAGCCTGTCTGCCTTGCGCTTGTTTCTGGTGGTGACATCCGCGCGGGTTAGCGCGTGCAAGCGCTCGAGCTGATCTCCGGCATCGCGGACATATCTCCTAACGGCACTATCGCTCCACTGCTGATCGGAGTAACCAAAAAACCTCAGGTGCAGCTCGATGAGCCTCGCTACTGCCTTTGTCGTGTCGTTATCGAAGCGCAGGGTGCTGAGTCGCTTTTTGGCAAGTTTCGACCCGACCATGTCGTGGTGGTAGAAGCTCACGCCGCCGCCGGGCTCTAACTTGCGGGTGGCGGGCTTGCCAATGTCGTGCATCAGCGCGGCAAGCCTCAAAATCAAGTCTTTTTCTAGACCGTAATCCTTTTCGTAATCAATGGCCTGCTCCAGCACAGTGAGGGTGTGCTGGTAAACGTCCTTGTGATGGTGGTGCTCATCAACCTCAAGCCTCAGGGCTGGAAGCTCGGGCATTGTCAGCTCTGCGAGACCGGTCTCCACCAGCACCTCGAGGCCCACGCGAGGATTCTTGGAGAGCAGTAGCTTTGAAAACTCGTCTCTAATTCGCTCCTGCGAGATGATCTCAATGCGATCTTTCAGCCTGATCATGGCTGCGAAGGTCTCGGGTTCGATGACAAAGCCCAGCTGCGACGTGAATCTGGCTGCTCGCATCATTCGCAGTGGGTCATCGGAGAACGAGACCTCAGGATCCGTTGGGGTCTTGAGGGTTTCTAGCAGCAAATCCCTCAGGCCCTGGTGGGGATCGACAAAAACCCGAGATGGCAGCCTAAGAGCCATGGCGTTGACCGTGAAGTCTCTGCGAATCAGGTCGTCTTCTAGATTGTCGCCAAATTCCACGGTCGGCTTGCGGCTGGTTTTGTCATAGCTATCGGCCCGATAGCTCGTGATTTCAACCTGCTCGCCATCGATTTGGGCGGCGATTGTGCCGAACTCGCGGCCGATGTCCCAGGTCGCGGAGGCTAGCGGCTTCACGACCTTCAAAATCTCATCTGGGTTGGCGCTGGTTGTGAAATCCAGATCGGGTGCAATCCTGCCCAAAATCGCGTCTCTAACCGGCCCGCCAACCAGCGCTAATTCGTGACCTGCAGCTTCAAATGCTTGCCCGAGCTTGCCAAAAAGCGGGTGCTGGGTGTTCTGCTCGAGATTCTCAAGAGCCTGGGCTACCGCTTGCATGGGCACAAGCTTGCCACAGCAACGCGATTAGAGTTGGGTTATGAGAAGCCAAGCCGTCCTAACCAGCGTTGAGGTTTCGGCTGGCGGTTTGGTTATTTCCAAATCTGAACCCCCAAGCGCCGCCTTGATCTGTCACCGCAATCGCGGTGGCGGTAAAGACTGGTGTCTTCCCAAGGGTCACGTCGAAGCCGAGGAAACGCTCGAACAGACCGCAGTTCGCGAGGTCGGCGAGGAAACCGGGATTCAGGGCGAAATTATCTCGAAGCTTGGCGAAATCAACTACAGCTTCCGGGTCGGAAACACTCGCATCCGCAAGACTGTTCACCACTACTTGCTCAAAGAGCACTCCGGTGTCCTCAGCGCCGACGGAGACCCAACCGGGGAGGTGCTGGAGGTTCGCTGGTTTCCCCTTGATGAGCTAGTTGAAGTCTTGGCCCACGAAAACGAGAAAAAGATGGCCCTTAGAGCCCTGGAACTACTTCGGTGAAACGCGTCCTGGCGCTGGTTTTTGCGCTTCTAATGCTTCCACTGCCTGCAAGCGCAGCGGAGATTGAAATCGTTCCAGGCAGCAACATCAACCTAGTTGCCAGAGACAGCCGCATTCCAGTGACCGTGAGAAACAACACCGATGAAAGTGTCACCGTTGTGGTTCGAGGCGAAGCCACCTCGTTTCGAATCGAGGTGCTCGATTCCGCCGAAATCCTGATTCCACCCCGCAGCTCGGCCATTGCCGAGTTGCCAGTGACTGCAATTGCTAACGGTCCGGTGCAGATAGCGGTTTGGATTGAGGAAAAATCGGGTGAGCGACTGGGTGAAAACGTGTTGGTCGATATCAACGTTGCCTATGATGTCGAGCTGTTTTTGCTGGTGAGTCTTGCAGTGGTGATGTTCTCGCTGATTATCGTTGGTGTGATTAGAACCACCATCAGGTTAGGCAGGCGCCGTGAGTGACCAAAACCCATCGGTAGCGAGATCCTCGCTAATCATGGCCTCCGGCACCATAGTCTCGAGGATTCTTGGTTTTGCCAGGGCAGTGTTGCTGGCTGCCGCCATCGGTGTCACCACCGATGCTGCAGACGCCTTTGGTGTGGCTAATCAGCTGCCAAACAACGTCTACGCAATCATCGTCGGTGGTGTTCTCAATGCCGTGCTTGTTCCACAGCTGGTTCGAGCCAGAGCCATGGCAGATGGTGGCAAGGGCTACATCGACCGCTTTGTGACCCTGGCAATCACGGTTTTCTTTGCGGTGGGCCTGGTGTTCACGATCTTGGCGCCAGTGCTGGTGCGGCTTTACACCTCGGGCTGGACCGAGCAGCAGCTCGCCCTTGCCACCGCCTTTGCCTACTGGTGCCTGCCGCAGCTGTTCTTCTATGGCATCTACTCGGTGTTTGGTGAGGTGCTGAACTCCAGAAGCCACTTCGGTCCGTTTATGTGGGCACCGGTGCTGAACAACGTGGTCTCACTAGCTGGCCTTGCGGCATTCATCGTGATTTTTGGTGCCGACCCGACCGGAACCAGGGCTATTTCGGACTGGGGCGGCGA
This sequence comes from uncultured Aquiluna sp., assembly GCA_965661645.1. Lineage (GTDB taxonomy): Bacteria > Actinomycetota > Actinomycetes > Actinomycetales > Microbacteriaceae > Aquiluna. Next base: position 10,203 of record CBFIEQ010000030.1, on the reverse strand, counting down.
TCGCATCGCCCTGTTGGCTGGAAGCGCGACTCTGGGAGTTGCGGCCCAAGCCCTGATTTTGCTGGTCAGCTGGAAGAAAATCGGCATCACGCTGCGTTTGAACTTCCGCTGGCGGGGGTTTGGTCTCGGGCCAGCCCTCAAGGCAGCCTCTTGGTCGCTAGCAATGGTTTTGGTGACCCAGATTGGTGGTCTGGTGCAGACCGCGGTGGCATCAACCGCTGCTTTGGCCAGAACAGAGACCAACGCGGTTGCCTCGGTTGCCGCAGCAGCCATTGCCTGGCTGATCTTTATGCTTCCGCACTCGGTGGTGACGGTTTCCATCGCAACCGCCTACTTCACGCGAATGGCACAACACGCAAGTGAAAATAAGATCGACGATTTCAAAAAAGACTTGACCACCGGACTTCGGGTGATTGGGCTTGTCAGCGTCTTGTCAACCGCTGTTTTGATAATTCTGAGCTATCCAGTGGCAAGGGTGTTTGTGGGTGAGTATCCCGGCACGGTTGCACTGGGTAACGTAATTGCTGCATTCATGATTGGTTTGGTGCCATTCAGCTTTGTTTACATGATGCAGAAGGCATTTTTTGCCCTCGAGGACACCAGAACGCCGTTCATTTTCACCTCAATCCAAATCGCGATCCACATCTCCGGGTCCATAACCTTGGGTTTTGTGGCTCCCAAAGAGTGGCTCGTGGTCTCAATTGCCCTTCTCACCGGCTTTACCGTGATCATTCAGGGCTTGATTGCCTATCAACTTCTTAGAAGGCGCATTGGCGGTTTGGCCGGTTTTGGCGTGGGACGTTCACTTGGTTTGAACCTATTGGCGGTATTGCCTACAGCCGGTGTCGGGGTTTTGGTGCTTTGGTTGCTTGGTGGCATCAGCGAGGGATCTTTTGCACTTGAAAGGGTCATCACCTCGGTATTTGCTAGCGTGCTGGTTGGCTCGAGCATGCTGCTGGTCTACCTGTCTACGCTTTGGGTTTTGCGAGCAACCGAGCTGAGGGAGTTGATTCAGCAATTGCGGGGTAGGTTTGGTGGCAGCAAGCCCTAGCCGGGCTAGATTAGTGGAATAAATAGATAATCATCTATGTTTGACGCGTTGGATAGAAGAGAGATACATTGCGCGAAGTAATCATCATTGGATCAGGCCCAGCAGGCTACACAGCCGCGATCTACGCAGCAAGGGCCCAGCTCAACCCACTCATGATTGCCTCGAGCGTTGAGCCCGGTGGCGAGCTAATGAAAACCACCGAGGTGGAAAACTACCCGGGCTTTCCGGAGGGTCTAATGGGCCCAGACCTAATGGCCAGCTTCCAGGCACAGGCGGAGCGTTTTGGCACCGAGATCCTCTTCGATGACGTCACTGAGGTTGATCTCACCGGTGAGACCAAGATCGTGAAAACCGGCGCTGGCGAGACCTTTGAGGCCAAGGCCGTAATCCTGGCAACCGGTGCCGCCTATCGCGAACTTGGGCTTCCAAACGAGAAGGAGCTCTCTGGGCACGGGGTTTCCTGGTGTGCAACCTGCGACGGCTTCTTCTTCCGCGAGAAGACCATTGCTGTGGTCGGTGGTGGTGACTCCGCGATGGAGGAGGCGCTGTTCTTGACCAAGTTTGCCTCCAAGGTTTTCGTAATTCACCGCCGCGACAGCCTCAAGGCCTCCAAGATCATGCAACAGCGTGCATTTGATCACCCAAAGATCGAATTCATCTGGAACTCTGCGGTTGCAGAGCTCGTAGGTGATGGTCAACTCACCGGTGTGGTGCTGGAGAGCACGGTCGATGGCGCTAAGACAGCTCTTGATCTTGACGGGCTCTTCATCGCCATCGGAAATGACCCAAGGGTTTGGTTGGTTGAGAATCAAGTCAAGCTAACTGAAGAGCGATTTATTGAGGTCGATGGACGAAGCTCCAGAACCTCGTTGCCAGGGGTATTTGCCTGTGGCGATGTGATCGACCCAACCTATCGTCAGGCAATCACTGCAGCTGGATCCGGCTGTGTGGCAGCCCTGGACGCAGAGCACTATCTAAGTTCCCACTAGGAGAATCATGAAGGCAGTAGAGGCAACGCAAGCAACATTTGCAGCCGAGGTACTACAAGCAGACAAGCTGGTAATCGTTGATTTCTGGGCGGAGTGGTGCGGCCCCTGCCGCATGGTCTCTCCAGTTTTGGACGAAATCGCCGCCGAGCACCCAGAGAACATCAAGGTGGTCAAGGTGAATGTGGACGATGAGCCGAATCTGGCCATGGAATACAAGGTCACCGGAATTCCACTGCTTGGTATCTTCCAGGGTGGCTCACTGGTGAAGCAGCTTGTTGGTGCCCGCCCGAAGGCCGCAATCATGCAGGAGCTCCAGGAGCTGCTCTAGCCAATTAGGCCGCTCGGGAACTAAACTGACCGCTAAACCAAAGGGGATTAGTTGCCTGAGATAGACCTGACCCACGCCACAAACTTCGACTCGTGGAAGCATGCCTATGCCGCACGAGCGGAGAACTTGGCCGTGTCTGAGGTCAGAGCGCTATTTTCGGTAGTCTCCAGGCCTGAGGTGGTCTCGCTTGCCGGTGGAATGCCGGATGTCTCTGCCCTCGATAAGGACCTGGTCGAGAAGGCCTTCCAGTCCATGATGTCCTCCAGGGGAGACTACGCGCTGCAGTACGGCGGGGGCCAGGGCGACCCAAGACTCCGGGAACAAATTCAAGAGATCATGGCCCTCGAGGGTGTGCACGGCTCTGTCGAAGACATCATGATCACCACTGGCTCCCAGCATGCTCTAGAGCTAATTTCAGACCTTTTCCTAGACCAGGGTGACGTCGTGTTGGTTGAGGCTCCTAGCTATGTCGGTGCGGTTGGAATTTTCCGCCACAAAGAAGCCCACATTGAGCACGTCTTCACCGATGAAGAGGGCATTTCACCGGCCGCTCTTAGGGAAGCAGCGGAGCGCATGATTGCCGATGGCCGCAAGGTCAAAATGCTCTACTTGGTGCCAAACTTTGCCAATCCAAGTGGTGTCACACTGACCGCAGAGCGCAGGGTTGAGGTTCTGGCTATCTGTCGCGAACTTGGAATTCTTATTGTGGAAGACAACCCTTACGGCCAGCTTTATTTTGGCAAGCAGCCTCCAAAAGCGATTCGCTCAATGGATGATCAGGGCGTTGTTTACCTGGGTTCGTTCTCCAAGATCCTTTCCCCCGGCCTCAGGGTCGGCTACGTGCTAGCACCCCCAGCCATTCGCGAAAAGCTGGTTTTGGCGAACGAGTCGGCTATTTTGTCGCCCGCAACATTCGCCCAGATGCTGGTGAGCGAATACTTATCGCTGTCTGACTGGCAGGGCCAGATCGCAACCTATCGAGAGCTCTACAAGACCAAGCGCGATTCGGCTTTGGCCGCTGTCCAGCAATACCTCCCGAGAGTTCACACCACCAAGCCAGATGGCGGTTTCTTTTTGTGGTTGACGCTCCCCGAGGGCCTGAATTCCAAGGAGATGCTGCCACTGGCCGTCACAGAACTTGTCGCATACACCCCTGGTACCGCCTTCTACGGCGACGGCAGAGGGGCAAACAACATCAGGGTCTGTTTCTCCCACCCAACCGCTGAGCGGGTCGCTCTTGGCGTGAAGCGCCTTGCAAATGTCGTAAACCAGCAAATCGAGCTCAACGAGACCTTTGGATCGAAGGCCTAGGCGTGAGGGTTTTGATTCTTGCCGGCGGAATTTCGCACGAGCGTGATGTCTCACTCAAATCTGGCCGAAGAGTCGCAGATGCTTTGACCGAAGCTGGCGTTGAGGTAGAAATCAAAGAGCCGGACAATGAGCTGATTGGCCACCTGATAGCCACCCGTCCAGACGTGGTCTGGTCCACCCTGCACGGATCAGTTGGCGAAGATGGTTCGCTTCAAGATCTCATGCAGCTCGCTCAAATCAAGTTCGTTGGCTCTGAGGCTGAGGCCGCAAGACTTGCATGGAATAAGCCAGTCGCCAAAACGATCGCTGAGCGCCAAGGCCTGCAAACCCCTAAGTCGATCAGCTTGCCGCGGTCGACCTTCCGCGAACTAAACGCCGAATCGGTTTTGGCAATGGTTGGCACCGAGCTTGGCTTCCCGCTAATCGTCAAGCCTGCAAAGAGCGGTTCGGCCCAGGGCGTCACAAAGGTTGAGAGCGCCAAAGATTTCTCCAAGGCAATGGTTGACGCCTTTGCCTACGACGATTTGGTGATGGTTGAGAGGTTTGTGCCAGGAACCGAGGTTTCGGTAAGCGTGATTGACCTTGGGGTTGGTCCAGTGGCACTGCCGGCGGTTGAAATTGTCCCTGAGAGTGGCAGCTTTGGCTACAACGAGCGCTACACACCGGGAGAAACCAGCTACTTTGTCCCGGCTCGTGTTTCACATGAAACATTGCAGCGATTAGCCCAGGACGCGCTAGCGGTTTTTCAAGCCCTTCGCCTTCGGCACCTGAGCAGAATCGACTTCATTGTGGATGACACGGGCAACTGCTGGTTCCTGGAAGCGAATGTAACTCCGGGAATGACTGAGACCTCGCTGTTGCCGCAGGCAATCCAGGCGCAGGGCGAGAGTTTGGCAAAGGCCTATTCAGCGCTTGCTTCAGCCGCCTTCAGGGCCTAGTTTCCGCGTATCTGGTCTGCGATACGACGCAAATCAGCAATGTTGCCGAATTCAATTATCAACTGGCCCTTTTTGCGACCAAGGTTTATCTTCACAACCGTGTTGAGCTCGTCAGATAGCTCCTGAGCCATCTCCTTGAGCATGTCTGTCCTGCCACCGGCAACAATCTTTGCCTTCTTGGACTTGGACTTGGTGCCGGCGACCAACTCTTCTAGGCCTCGGACCGAGATACCTTCTCGAATTGTCCTGTTTGCGAGATCAATCATGCTTTGCTCGTCCGGGGCGCCCAGCAGCGCTCTGGCATGCCCAGCGGAGATTACCCCCGAGGCAACCTTGGCTTGAACTTCAACGGGAAGCCTGAGCAATCGCAAGGTATTGGTGATTTGCGGTCTTGAGCGACCGAGCTTGTCAGCTAACTCCTCCTGGGTGGTGCCGAAGTCTTCCAGCATCTGTTTGTAGGCGGAAGCCTCTTCCAATGGGTTTAGGTTTGCGCGGTGCAGGTTCTCCAAAAGCGCATCCCTGAGCATGTTCTCATCGGCGGTGTCCCTTATGACAGCTGGGATCTCGGTAAGTCCGGCTTCCTTGCTAGCTCGAAGTCTGCGCTCTCCCATGATGAGTTCAAAAGAATTTCCTCTAGGCCGAACAACAATTGGCTGCAGCACGCCAAACTCACGAACCGAGTGCACCAGCTCTGCAAAAGCCTCGGCCTCAAAAACACTTCTGGGCTGCTGTGGGTTGGGAACAATCAGATTTGGGTCCAAAAGAGCAAACTTGGCGCCCGGAACCTCAACAAGGTTCGGCACGGTGGCCGCGGAACCAAAAAAGACGTCGACTGCGGCTCTGTCGCCCTCGGGAATCAAAGAACCGATGCCGCGACCAAGGCCGCCTCTTCGCTCTTGTCTTTTCTCTTCACTCATCGCTGCGCTCCTCTTTGGGCAAGCTCGATTGCGGCTTCCTGGTATGCCAGGGAGCCGGTGTTCTTGGGATCATAAGTAATTGCCGTCTGGCCGAAGCTCGGGGCCTCAGAAAGCCTCACAGAGCGCGGAATGGTGGCATTTAGGGTTTGAGATGGGAAAAACCGTCTCACCTCTTGCGCAACGTCAGTGGAGAGATTGGTTCTGTTGTCGAACATCGTCAACAGAATCGAGCTCACAACCAATTCAGGGTTGAGGCCGCGCTTGATTCTCTCGATGTTGGAAACCAACTGGGTGACGCCCTCAAGCGCGTAGTACTCGCACTGAATCGGAACCAGTACCTCGGTTGCTGCACTGAGCGCATTCACCGTTAGCAGCCCGAGCGATGGCGGAGAGTCAATAAGGACGTAGTCGATGCGTTCCACCGAACTCAGATACTCTGCCAAGGCTTTGCGCAGTACCAGCTCACGACCCTGAACATCGACCATTTCGATTTCTGCTCCGGCCAAGTTGATGGTTGCGGGCAAACAAAAAAGATTTTGGTGCTCTGGGGAAGGCTTCACCGCATCTGCCATTGGCAGGTTCTGAACCAAAACCTCGTAGCTACCTAGGACCTGGTTGTGATGCTCGATGCCCAAAGCAGTTGAGGCATTGCCCTGTGGGTCCAGGTCAATAACCAAAACTCGCATTCCCTTCCGCGCCAGCGCTGCAGCAAGGTTTACGGCAGTCGTTGTCTTGCCAACCCCGCCCTTTTGGTTAGAAATTGTGATGATTCGAGTCTGCTGAGGGGGATTCAGGGTTATTTCCTGGATTCGCTTGGCTCGCTCGTTGTTCTGGGTTACTTCACGAAGAATTGGGGCTGATCCGGGCTGCGAGATCACTTTGATTCCTCGATTGTTCCACGTGAAACATGCTCGATGTTTTCGGTCTTCAGGCCCTGCCACCCGATTGGGGTTGGGCTCTGTTCCACACGGTCGTTGGGGTAGCCCATGCCGGGGGTAACCGTTGGCGAGGTTTCGACGTTTTTCTCGTGTTCTAGAGTCATGATTGTTTTAGCTTAATCCGCACTACCGTCGCCGTCTCAGGTGCTCTGCCTTCGCCGAGGGTAATTATCTCCGGCACATCAAAACCCAAAAGCTCAAGACGTTTTTTGGCATCCAAAATTTCTTCTGGGGCCCTAGAACCCTTCATTGCCAGCACGGTCTTTCCCTCGGAACCTCGGATCAGGGGAGTGAGCAGCTTCAATAGCTTGTCTAGGGCGGCAACGGCTCGAGCGGTGGCAATGTCGAAGTCGGTGCGCTGAACATCCTCGGCGCGTGCTCGCAGAACCTCAACGTTTTTAATACCTAAATCCTTCACCACCTGTTGCAGCCATCCGGAACGGCGTTCCATCGGTTCAATCAAGGTGAAGTGGGCGTCTGGTTTGGCAATCGCCATTGGAATGCCGGGCAATCCCGCTCCACTGCCGATGTCCGCGACTTTGCTTCCGGATGGAACAAGCTCTGCCAGAAGTGCACTGTTTATCACGTGTCGACCCCAGATTCTGGGGAGCTCTCTTGGGCCAAGCAGGCCAAAGGTCTCGGAATCTTGGGCTAGTCGATCGGTATAGGCGCGGGCCAAATCAAGCTGTGGGCCAAATATGTCGGCAGCCGCTAGCGGTTCTGCTTCGTAATCAACTGCACTCATTCCGCCCCCTGTTTCACGTGAAACATTAGGGCTTGCGGATAACGATGTGGCGGTCTCTGCCGACGCCCTCTGACTCGGAAACGTAGCCCGCTTCGCCAACCATGTCGTGAACCTGCTTGCGGTCGTAGGACGACATTGGCTTTAGGTGCTGTTCTTTGTCGCTCTCCTCGAGCTTTTCGATTGTTCTTTCAACCAGCTTCTTGAGCTGCTCGGTTTTGGCAGCCCTGGAGCCACCAACGTCCAGAATTAATCGGCTCATCTCACCGGTCTTGGATTGAACCGCTAAACGAGCTAGTTCCTGCAGCGCCTCGACGGTTTCTGGCTTAGAAACTGTTCCCAGGTTGGACTGCTCATCGCTTGTAACGCTGATGTAGACACGTTCCTGGCGGAACTCGATCTCGAGGTCTCCATCTAGATCGGCTACGTCTAGGAATTCCTCAATGAAATCGGCTGCGATTTCACCCTCTTGCTCTAGTTCTTGTTCGCTTGTCATTTCTTCTTCTTTTTCTTGGCTCGGTTTTTGCTCACTGGCTGTTGGCGCTGCGGGCTTTGGGGCTCTTCGATTTCCATAACTGTGCCCTCGGCTGCGCTCTTTGGCTCGTCATCAAGCGGCTTGCCCTTCTTGGCAAGGCGTTCTTGGCGAGCTTTGTATGCGGGAGAGCCAGGGGTTGGCATGTTTCTGATGACGACGAACTGCTGACCCATGGTCCAGAAGTTGGAAACCAACCAGTAGGTCATAACACCCAGTGGGAAGGTGACACCCGAGACCAAGAAGACCAAAGGCAATACGTAAAGCAAGATCTTCTGGGTCTGCATGAACTGGCTGTTGGCAACATCTGGGTTCTGGTTCTTAGCCATGATCTGTTTTTGAGTAATGAACTGCGAACCGCTCATTAACACGATCATGATGCCCGCGAGGATCTTGACGTTTATGTCATCGCTTGAGAAAAAGGTTGCGGAGAGCTTTGCTCCAAAGATTTCAGCCTGGGAGAAAGAGAGCGCTAGGTCTGCATCCAAAAGGCCAACTCCGGCCTGGTTGCGCTGCGCATCATTGAGCACGAAAAACAGCCCCATGAAGATAGGCATTTGCAGCAAAAGCGGAAGGCAGGAGCTGAATGGGTTAGATCCGGTGCGCTTATAGAGTTCCATTTGCTCTTTGGCAAAGCGCTCGCGAGACTCACGGTCTGTTTTCCCTTTGTATTTCTTCTGGAGCTTTTGAAGCTCAGGCTGCACCAGCATCATGTTGCGCTGGGACTTGATCTGCCTGACAAATACTGGAATAAGGGCGGCACGAACAACAAGAACCAAGCCGATGATCGCTAGAACCCAGGATGCACCAGAGTCAAAGTCGAGTCCAACTGCAGTCCACAGGGTGTGGAAGGACACCAGAATTAGCTCAATGAGCCACTTGATGGGCCAGAGTAGATCCACGATTACCTCTGTTTTCTTTCAATTACGGGACTTACAAATCCTAGCTGTCCGATAGAGATCCAGCTTGGGGGGTCGCTAACCTCATCCACACCACCGGGGGACCAAGGGTTACACCTAAGTATGCGCCAAATGGTTGCCGGAACTCCAACAATCAAACCCCTTCGCTGCAGAGACTGCAATCCGTAGCTGGAGCAAGACGGGTAGTAACGACAGACATTTCCATAGGTGGGGGAGATGATCTTTCGCCACAACACCACAGGAGCAATCAAGATGTTCCTTGGAAGCAGCACCAACCAGAGCACGGCCTTCACTTGATCCTCGCGATCAACCGGTTCATAGAACTTGAAAAATTTACCCAGTCCACCCTGGCTGCTTCAGGCCTTAGCCGGACTACTGCTCTAATCCCCAAGGGTTGGTTTTGTTGTTCAAACAAAATTGCCTTGGCCCTTCGACGCACCTTGTTCCTCACAACAGCGTTACCAATCGCTTTTGAGGTGACAACAGCAAATTGCGTGCTCTCGTGGGGTAAATAGTGGATGGTCGCGAGCTCATTGGAAACTCGTTTGCCGTTTTTCACGACATCTCGGATTTCAGCGCTTGAGCGCAGTCGATGTTCGCGAGCGAGCATCGTTAGAGAGCGCTTAGGCGCTTAGTTCGGTGCGACCCTTACGACGACGGGCTGCCAAGATGGCGCGGCCGGCGCGAGTGCGCATGCGAGCACGGAAGCCGTGGTTCTTTGCACGACGACGGTTGTTCGGCTGAAAAGTGCGCTTGCTCACTGTAAAGTCTCCCTGGATCTGTAGGACCGATGGTCCAAAACAACTTCCATAATCTACGGGGCTATCTTGAAATAGTCAAGGTCTGTTTGGATAAAAAGTAGTATTTCAGGCTCTTCTCACTAAATCACAAAAAAGAGCGGAGCGACACGCCGAAAGAATTTGATTTCTTCCGATGCTTTCTTGTTGAATGGGCGAATCGAAACTTTTTGGGGATAACTTGAAGAGTTTTCCACAGGAGTTCAAGAATTTTCCACAAGGCCGTGGTCTGTGTAAAACTCTGTGGATAACTTTCTTGATTTAGGAGTATTTATGGTGGACACGGCTCTAGTCGGCACCTGGGAAACCCTAGTTACGAGGGTCTCTTCCGACTCACGCGTAACCCCCCACCTCAAAGGCCATCTAGATCTCGCTGTCCCAAAAGGTGTTCTAGATGACACCCTCTACATAGAGGTTCCGAACGACACCACAAAGTCGATGCTTCAGCAAAGACTTCGGGAACTGTTACTAGATGCTTTGGCCGAAATGGCGGAGTTTGGTGGCCCAACCAAATTTGTTGCAATCACAAACGAGGATCTGCAGACTCCATCCAAACCAGAGTTAGCTCTCGAACCAGAGCCGCTGCCTGTTACCCGCGACCGAGATCCCGCAACTGGCCCGGTATTGGTAACAGGAGAATCTCGGCTTAACCCAAAGTACAGTTTTGAGAACTTTGTGACCGGCGGCTCTAATCGCTTTGCTCATGCAGCTGCGTTTGCTGTTGCTGAAGCTCCTGCTGA
>CBFIEQ010000029.1:13217-13517 GCA_965661645.1 uncultured Aquiluna sp. | reverse complement strand
TCGCCCGCATTAAGCCGTTGATCACAGAGCTCTCGGATGAGTTTTCAGGTCAAAGTGTGGTTCTGGTTTCTCACATGATGCCGGTCAGAACCATCTCGGCACTGTCTGCTCCCGGTGCTGAAAATCTTTTTTGGAGCACCAATTTTTCTCCGGGTTCGGTAAGCATTGTTCGATTCTTTGGCATTGAGTTCGCCGAGCAGTTCGTCATCAACTCTTGCCAACACCTTTTTTCTGACTAGGCTCTTGGCTGGAAGGGTCGGCCAGACGGTCGCGGCATTGCCGAGGAACGTCCGGGCTCCA
>CBFIEQ010000029.1:0-13207 GCA_965661645.1 uncultured Aquiluna sp. | reverse complement strand
GGTGGTGGGTAACACCCACCCAGGGAAACCTGAGAGAAAAGTGCAACAGAAAGTAAACCGCCCGCAAGGGTAAGGGTGAAACGGTGGTGTAAGAGACCACCAGCAGGCTGGGTGACCAGCCTGGCTAGGTAAACCTCACCGGGAGCAAGACCATGCAGAAGGCGTTTGAGAGCTGCTCGCTCGAGTCTTCGGGTAGGTTGCTAGAGCCAGTGAGTAATTGCTGGCCGAGATAGATGGCCGTCACGTGTGAAAGCGCGACAGAACCCGGCGTATCGGCCGACCCCTCCAACTAATCAGATTGAGATCGATACGCTATCGAGGCTGCTCCAATGATGCCAGCAGCATTTTTGGTGGTTGCTGGAACAATCTTGGTGTTCAGTTCAATGAGGGGCAGAAACTCTTGATGTGACTTGCTGATGCCGCCCCCGACTATAAACAAATCTGGACTGAAAAGCCTTTCAAGCGTTTGGTAGTAGCGCTGCAGACGCTTCGCCCAGTCTTCGAAACTAAGCTCTTCGCGTTCCTTCGCGGAGAAGGCTGCCCTTAGTTCAGCATCATGGCCGTCGATCTCTAGATGACCAAGTTCGGAGTTTGGTATGAGAACGCCGTTATAAAAAAGTGCCGAGCCGATGCCGGTTCCGAGCGTGGTCATAATGGTGAGTCCCGGTGCTCGCTTCCCAGCTCCGAATTTCATCTCCGCTACTCCGGCAGCATCAGCGTCATTTAGGACATGGACATGTCTTCCGAGATGGGACTCAAAGAGCGAGTGAGCATTTAGGCCAATCCACTCCTCTGAAACATTTGCTGCGGACTGAGTAAAGCCGTGCCGAACGACTGCCGGAAAACAGATGCCTACCGCTAGACCAGGTTTGGGGTTCAATCGATCAACCAGGTCCCTTGCAACCATCGCGATTGCTTCAGGCTCACCGCCTTTTGGGGTTTCCACTCGCAATCGTTCCGACAGTAGTTCGCCTGTTTTGGTGTCCACAATGGCAGCCTTTATGCCGGTACCGCCGACGTCAATACCAATAGCTTTTTTCGCCAAACTATGCCTCCGTGAGAATTTCTGGACCTGATTCGGTGATCAGGATTGTGTGCTCAAACTGAGCGGTGAATTTTCGATCCTTTGTCACAACTGTCCAGTTGTCTTGCCACATCTCCCATTCATGAGTGCCCAGGTTGATCATCGGTTCCACGGTGAACACCATGCCCGGTTCAATCACGGTGTTGTATTCGGGAGCGTCGTAGTGGGGGATGATGAGGCCAGTGTGGAAGCTGGTGCCGACGCCGTGTCCGGTGAAATCCTGCACCACTCCGTAGCCGAAGCGTTTTGCATAGGCCTCAATGGATCGTCCTATCACGTTCACCTCGCGTCCCGGGAGTGCAGCCTTTATTCCTCGCATCATTGCCTCGTGGGTGCGTGAGACCAAGTCTTTGATCTCTTCGGGTCCCTCACCAACCAGAACCGTTGCGTTGTTATCCCCGTGAACGCCATCTAAAAACGCCGTGATGTCGACATTCACGATATCGCCCTCTTCCAAGACGGTGTCATCGGGGATTCCATGGCAAATCACCTCGTTGACTGAGGTGCAAAGCGATTTGGGGAATCCTCGATATCCAAGAGTCGATGGATAGGCTCCGTGATCAATTAAAAACTCGTGACCCACCTTGTCCAGGTAATCAGTGCGAACACCAGGCTTTGCGGCCTCTAGGACGACCTGAAGGGCTTTGGCGGCAAGCTTTGAAGCACGCCTGATCCGGTCGATCGTAGCGAGATCGTATTTGTCTCCACCGGCGTGCTTTGAGGGGCCTGGCTTCCCGACATACTCGGGTCTTTGAATTGTGGCTGGAACCATTCGGGTTGGTGCAATCAGACCTGGTATCAGGTTTCCCGAGGCGTCCTTAGGCATGGGGGCTAGTCTATTTTTGATTTCACGCAGAAAGAGGGACATTGCAGCCAAGCCGCGAATATTGGTTCAATACCAAAACCAATCAGGTCGAGATTGGTCCACAATCGCTATCTCTTGACCGAATAGGCCCATTCGAATCACATGCTGAGGCCAGCCGTGCCCTGGAAATCATTGCCGAGCGAGCAAGAAAAATGCGCGAGGAAACAGATTCAGAAGACTCTTGGGGTCAAAAAGACTGAGCTTCTGAAGGGAAACTCTGGCTTTTGACATCGGCAACGTACTGCTCGGCAGCCTGGGAGAGCAGTGATCTCAGCTCCAAGTACTTTTTAGAGAAGCTGGGGCTCCTTGTGTCGAGCCCTGCAAAGTCTGTCCAGACCAAGATTTGACCATCGCACTGGCTTCCCGCACCGATGCCAATTGTTGGAATGGTAAGGGTTTTTGAAATCTGCTCTGCCAAGGCCGCTGGAACCATCTCGAGAACAATCGCGAAAGCTCCTGCAGCTTCAATCTCTTTGCACTGTTCAAGAATCTTTTCTGCGCTCTTCTCGTCTCTGCCTTGGACTTTGTATCCAGAAAGGGCATTGACTGACTGGGGAGTGAATCCAAGATGCCCCATTACAGGTATTCCAGAGTCAACTAGAGCTTTGATTTGCTCAATTCTGGCCCCCTCAAGCTTTAGGGCGGCACAGCCAGTCTCCTTCATAGCCCTGAATCCTGTTTCTAGTGCCTGCTCGGTCGAGATTTCATAGCTCCCGAAGGGGAGATCCAGCACCACAAGGGCGCTCTTAGCCCCGCTGGATACTGCCTGGCCGAAGGGAATCATTTCATCAAGCGTGATCGGGACCGTGTCTTTGTTTCCCAGAACCGCGTTGGACGCGCTGTCTCCAACCAGCAAAACGGCTACCCCTGCCGCATCAAAAATTTGAGCGGTCTGATGGTCGTAGCTGGTTAGGCAAGCAAACTTTTCACCCTTCGCCTTTAGATCAGCAAGCGTTCCGGTTCTTATCTTCACAGCTTCTCGAATCTTGTGGTCAGCGGCACTCGTCTCCCGCTTCCAAATGCTATCGCGCTGACTTTGGTGCCTATCGCTCCCTGCGATCTTTTCCATTCTGCCCTGCGAATCATCGAATCGACTTCCTCAACTAGAGATCGATCGATACCCGTGTTGGCAACGTCGGCGATCGTCATGGATTTCTCAACTAGCGCCTCGATGACCTTGTCTAAAACTTCGTAGGCTGGGAGCGAGTCTTGATCCTTCTGGTCGGGACGCAGTTCAGCGCTCGGTGCTTTCTCAATCGAGTTCACTGGAATTAGCTCTTTACCTCGAGTGTTGTTGAGCCATCGGCTTAGCTCCCAAACCTCAGTCTTGTAGAGGTCCTTGATTGGGGCAAAACCTCCAGCGGCATCGCCATACATGGTCGAGTAGCCAACTGCGATTTCAGATTTATTGCCAGTTGATAGCAGCAAATGCCCCGCGGTATTGGAGATTCCCATGAGGATGACTGCGCGAATTCGCGCCTGAATGTTCTCGCCCGCCAGATCGCTCAGTGTCAAAAGCTCTTCGAAAGCGCGATGTGCTGAGTCGATCTCGATCAACGAGAAGGCTATTCCCAGGTTCTTCGCTAGGTCGCGCGCGTCTGATACTGAGTGCTTGGAAGAGTAGCGAGATGGAAGGGCGACACCGTAGACGTTCTCTGGGCCAATGGCTTCTGCTGCCAGTGCGGCACACAGTGCAGAGTCAATTCCACCGCTCAGGCCCAGGACAACACTTTGCTGTCCAGTTTTTGCGAGGTAATCCCTTAGCCCTGTCACCAACGTTTGCCATAACAGCTCAGCCTCACTCTCAACTGCAGATGCTTGATTGCTCAGGTATAGACCTGGTTGAATTCCAGATAGATGTTGTATCTCTCCCTGATTGGACATCAAAAAGCTGCCTCCGTCAAAAACCAAATCATCTTGCCCTCCGGAGAGGTTCGCATAGGCCACTGAAAAGCCTCGTTGGAAGTTGCGGACCGCTTGGAACCTGGTCTCGCGCTTGCCTTTGCCGAAGGGGGAGCCGTTTGGAACAACCAGCAACTCGACTCCAGCTCCCGATAGCGACTTTGCGCGTGCATCATCATCGGTCCAGATGTCCTGACAAATAGCGACAGCACATCGAACGCCCTGCACCTCGAAGATCAGCTCTGACTCGCCAGGAACAAAGTTCCGCCAGTCATCAAAGACATCAAAATTCGGAAGTAGCTGCTTGTGGTAGGTGCCGATTAGCTCACCACCTCGAATCACCGAGGCGGAGTTGTGGGCTATTGCAAAGGATTGCTGAGAGGGCCTCTCCACTTGGTCTGCGTGAGAAGCGTGACCCACAACGATGGTGATTTCTGGAAGGGACGCGCTGAACTGAACGAGATCTGTGAGAGCTCGTTCAGAACCATCAATGATGTCGCGACGGTAGCTGAGATCTCCAAGGGGATAGCCACAGATCGCTAATTCACCGAAGACTATGAGATCGGCATCGGCCGAGGCCCCCGCCACCAAATCCTTGATCTGGTTTAGGTTGAAGTTGAAATCTCCAACCACTGGGTTGGTCTGACCAAATGCCACTCTGAGATTGCTCACAAGCACTAGCCTATTAGCAAGGTTTGGAGGCTAGATGGACAAGCAGCAAGAGTTCGTGCTCAGGACAATCGAAGAGCGCGGAGTTAAGTTCATTCGACTGTGGTTTACCGATGTTGCCGGAACTCTGAAGTCAGTAGCGGTTGCCCCTGCGGAGATCGAAGGTGCTTTCACTGAGGGTATCGGTTTTGATGGCTCCGCTATTGAAGGCCTGGCTCGCTCCTCAGAGGCAGACATGCTTGCCATTCCTGACCCCGCTACCTTCCAAATCCTGCCTTGGCGCGGAACCGTTGACCCGGCGGCAAGAATGTTTTGCGACATTGCAACTCCGGATGGCAAGCCTGCTGCAGCTGACCCTCGCAACGTATTGAGACGAGCGCTGGATAAGGCGGCTTCCCTTGGTTTTAGCTTCTACGTGCACCCGGAGATCGAGTTTTACCTGCTGAAGTCAAGTGAACTTGGGGTTGACGGACTGCCTCTTCCAGTTGACAACGCTGGGTATTTTGACAACGTTCCTGGCGGTACCGCACATGATTTCCGCAGACGTGCGGTCACCATGCTGGAACAGCTCGGCATCAGTGTCGAGTTCTCGCATCACGAGGGTGGCCCAGGTCAGAACGAAATTGACTTGAGATACGCAGATGCACTCTCGATGGCAGACAACATCATGACCTTTAGAACGGTTGTGAAAGAGGTCGCCATCGAGCAGGGCGTCTACGCAACCTTCATGCCAAAACCATTCACGGACCAGCCCGGCAGTGGCATGCACACTCACTTCTCCCTGTTCGAGGGTGACAAGAACGCATTCTTTGATTCGGCTGCCGAATATCACCTGTCCAACACTGCTCGCCAGTTCATGGCGGGCGTACTGAAGCACGCTCCCGAGATCACTCTCGTCACAAATCAGTTCGTGAACAGCTACAAGCGCCTCTGGGGAGGGGGAGAAGCCCCGAGCTACGTCTCCTGGGGTCACAACAACAGATCCGCGCTTGTGAGAGTGCCGCTTCACAAACCAGAGAAATCCCAAAGCACCAGAATCGAATATCGAGCCATGGATTCGGCCGCAAACCCATACCTTGCCTATGCGCTGCTATTGGCAGCCGGCCTAAAAGGAATTGAGAATGGCTACGAACTTGCTCCTGAAACCGAAGATGACGTTTGGTCGCTCAGTGACATGGAACGCAAAGCAATGGGCATTGAAGCTCTGCCTCAATCTTTGGATCACGCCATCAAGAAGCTTGAGGAGTCCGAGCTTGCAGCTGAAGTGCTGGGGGAGAACGTATTTAACTTCGTCCTAGCCAACAAGCGACGTGAGTGGGCGATGTATCGCTCTCAGGTGACTCCATTTGAGATAGAGCAAAATCTCCGCAGCCTGTAAATGGTGAATCAAAGGGTAAATCCACTTAGCGAGCTTGCCCGCTATGGATTTGAAGAACTCTCGCAGGCACTTTCAAACCTGGATCGACTCATCGAGTTGGTGGGGGACAAGGCTCGAGTTTCAGTTATCCCGCTCTCTCAGTCAGCGTCTCCAGACAAAGCGCTTGCATTTCTAATCCGTTTTGCCGAGGAGAACCCAAAGACAGCAAGCAAGCTATTGGGCAGCGAGTCAGCCGCACGAAGGTTGTGTCAGATGGCTGGAACATCCGATGCCTTGGCGGATATTGCTCTCAAGAGACCTGAACTAACCGAGTTGTTTTTTAGGCCTGCGACGCTACCAACCGAAATGCAGCTTTCTCACAGCGATAGAGCGGAGCTTCGAAGAGGCTATCGCGCGCTGCTTTTCCAGATAGCCGACTGGGATCTCTCTCAGCCCTACCGACAAAGCTATGATCCGGTGAGCAAGGCACTCAGTGATCTTGCAACCGCAACACTTGCTGCCGGCATAGAGGTAGCGAAACTCGAGCTGATTCAAGAGGGGCGAATCACTAAAGAGCAATCAGAGGACGCTCAGTTAGCGGTCATTGCTATGGGCAAATGCGGGGCACGTGAACTTAATTACCTCAGCGACGTTGATGTCATTTATGCCTGTGGGTCAAAACAGGACGCAGTCGCTAGCGCAACCAAGATAGCCGCCCGACTTTCACTTGTCATAGACGAGGCAGGCCAAGAACCAGGTCTTTGGCAAGTTGACCCTAATCTGAGGCCCGAGGGTAAGGACGGTGCCCTGGTCAGGACAGTCGATAGTCACATCAGTTACTACCAGAAGTGGGCTCACCCCTGGGAGTTCCAGGCGCTACTCAAAGCTCGTTTCGTTGCTGGCGATGCCGCGGTTGGCGGGGACTACATCGACCGAATCAAGCCTCTGATTTGGGAAAGGACTAATCGTGCAGAGATTGTGGAGAGTGCAAGAAATCTTAGGCGCCGAGTTTTAGATTACATACCGGCAGCTGAACAGGAGCGGGAGATCAAGCTAGGTCGAGGCGGTCTTCGAGATGTCGAATTCACCGCTCAGTTGTTACAGCTGGTACACGGTGTCTCGGATGAATCCCTGAGAGTGATGAACACCCTAGAGGCACTCGATGCACTATCTAGTGCTGGGTTGATCGGAAGAGACGATCGTTCTAGCTTTGCAAATCACTATGTGACCCTGAGATCGATGGAACATCGCGTTCAGCTACTGAAACTTCGAAGAACTCATCTAATGCCCACAGAGGACCAAGAGCGTCGCAGGGTTGCAAGATCGCTCGATGTTGCACTCGACTCTCCCGCGCTTGAAAAGCTATGGCAACGAACTCGGTCCGAGGTTGCCGCTCTTCATGACACCGTGTTCTACAGACCACTTTTGGCCACCGCAGCATCTCTAACACCAGGAGAAGTAGCGCTGTCACCTGAGGAAGTTTCGTCACGCCTGACCGCACTTGGCTTTTTAGATCCAAAAGGTGCTATGGGTCACATAAAGGCGCTGACTACAGGGCTGTCTAGACGAGCCGTGATTCAGCGAACACTCTTACCAGTCCTCATTCGTTACATGGCCGAGGGAACCGCGCCGGATCGTGCACTAATTACCTTCAGAAGGCTCAGTGAACGGCTTGGGGAGTCGCACTGGTTCCTAAAGATGTTGCGCGACTCTTCCGGTGCTGCCGAGCGCCTAATGCTTACACTCTCCCTTAGCGCATTTGCATCAAGGCTTTTGGAGCACATTCCTGAATCCTGTGCATGGTTCTCATCCAGGGATGAGTTATCTACTGTTCCCCCAGAGGAAATGAAGGCCGAGATGTTCGCGCTCTTGGAGCGCGGTGGGTCGGAAGATGCGGTTGCCGAGGGATTGCGCCAAATTAGACGGCGTGAAGTGCTTCGCTGCGCAATTTCCGCGGTCTTGGGTGAAACCAACATGAGTGAGATAAGTGAAACTCTGACTGGGATAACCGACGCTTACATCGCTGCCATGCTCGAACACTGCAAGCTAGTTGAGGGTATCGAGATTGATGTTGCAATTATTGCCATGGGAAGGTTAGGTGGGCGCGAGCTTGGCTTTGGGTCAGATGCAGACGTCATGCTTGTATATGCGGGGGACTCAAGCGATCTGCAACAACCCGCGGAGCGATTGATCACCGCGCTTCTTTCTCGGATACGAGATCCGCTTTTGAATTTCGAACTCGATTTGGACCTCAGGCCCGAGGGTAAGAACGGACCAAGAATCAAATCTCTTGAGGCGTATTTGGGCTATTACCAAAAGTGGGCCGACACTTGGGAGTTCCAGGCCTTAATCAGAGCTCGACCCATTACCGGCTCCGAGGAACTTCAAGCACAGTTCAATGAGCTAATCGACAGCTACCGATATCCAGCAGAACTCACACCAAAGCAACTAATTGAAATCAGAAGGATCAAGGCTCGAGTTGAGTCTGAGCGATTGCCCCAGGGTGCGGATCCGACAAGGCATCTGAAGCTTGGCAGGGGCTCAATATCTGATGTTGAGTGGTTAGTCCAGTTGTATCAACTCAGGTATGCATTCAAGCACCCTGAGCTGAAAACCCTGGGGACAGTAGGGACGATCGAGACACTGTTAGGGCTCGGCCTCTTATCAACACAGCAAGCAAAACGGCTGAGCGAAGCTTGGCTACTCGCATCGAGAATTCGTAGCGCGATTGTCCTGGGTCAAGACAAATCGACCGACATCTTGCCTGTTGATAGGTTGCAGCTAGAGGTGGTTGCTCGAATTCTTGAGATGCCTGCCGGATCTGCTGGTGAACTTGAGGAAAGCTACCTGTCCACAACTCGTCGCTCTCGGCAGATCTTTGAAGAGCTATTCCTTAAATAGAAAAAGGACGAGAGATTCCTCTCCCGCCCTTTTTCGCTGTTGAAACTAAACGCCGTAGTACAGCTCGAACTCATATGGGTGCGGACGCTGGGCGAGTGGCTTGATTTCCTTCTCGCGCTTGTATTCGATCCAAGTCTCAATTAGATCCTTAGTGAATACGTTGCCTTCCATGAGGTACTCGTGGTCGTTCTCCAATGCCTGCAGCACCTCTTCGAGAGTTCCTGGAACCTGAGGAATTAGCTTGGCCTCCTCGGCTGGTAGTTCGTAGAGGTCCTTGTCGACAGGCTCGTGCGGTTCAATACGGTTCTTGATGCCGTCAAGTCCTGCCATAAGCATTGCCGCAAAGGCAAGATATGGGTTACCAGAAGCGTCTGGAGCACGGAACTCAACTCGCTTCGCCTTCGGGTTAGAGCCGGTCATCGGGATACGAATCGCAGCAGATCGGTTACCAGCTGAGTAAACCAGGTTCACTGGGGCTTCAAAACCTGGGACCAAACGGTGGTAGGAGTTGATCGATGGGTTCGTGAATGCTAGGAGCGATGGTGCGTGCTTCAAGATTCCACCGATGTACCAACGGGCGGTGTCAGAAAGTGAACCGTAACCGGACTCGTCGTAGAACAACGGCTTACCATCCTTCCAGAGCGACTGGTGGACGTGCATACCGGAACCGTTGTCACCAAATAGCGGCTTTGGCATGAAGGTCGCAGTCTTGCCGTACTGGTTGGCAACGTTCTTGACGATGTACTTGAACTTCAAGACGTCGTCAGCTGACTTAACCAAAGTGTCGAATCTGTAGTTGATCTCGCACTGACCGGCGGTTCCAACCTCGTGGTGGCTACGCTCAACCGAGAGACCGGCGGCCTCAAGCTCTAGAACGATAGCGTCGCGAATGTCTGCAAGGTGGTCAACTGGAGAAACAGGGAAGTATCCACCCTTGTGTGCAGTCTTGTTTCCAAGGTTTCCGCCCTCTTCTTGGCGCGCGGTGTTCCATGCGCCTTCAACAGAGTCAACGATGTGGAAGGCGGTGTGGCTCTTCGTCTCGTATCGAACCTCGTCAAAGATGAAGAACTCTGCTTCTGGAGCGAAGAAGGCAGTGTCGGCGATCCCTGTTGATGCAAGGTAGCGCTCAGCCTTGTGAGCAACCTGACGAGGGTCGCGGTGGTACAGCTCTCCGGTTCGTGGGTTGTAAATGTCAAAGCTAAGAATCAGAGTCTTTTCGATTCTGAATGGGTCAATGTAGGCAGTTGTCACATCTGGAATGAGCTGCATGTCTGATTCGTGAATGGATGCAAAGCCGCGAATCGATGAGGCATCGAATAGCTGACCATCCGCGAAGAACTGCTCGTCAATCTGGGAAACAGGAAGGTTGAAGTGTTGCTGAACACCTGGCAGGTCAGTGAAGCGCACATCCAGGAACTTGACGTCGTTCTCTTTGATGTAGCTGAGAACCTCGGACGCTGTTTTGAACATTGGGGTCCCTCTTTCGGGTCTAACTGATTGTTCCGGTCGGAATGATGAACAAACTAGTGCCGAAATGTTTCAGGAATGTTAAACCTTGCGCTTTGGAGCACGAATCTTGTTTGGGTCAATTCCCTTTGGAATCGGAAGCGCAGCGGCATTTCCGAGTGCAGAAAGTCTGTTCACAACCGCGGATACCTCCGAACGATTCAAGGCCTTCTTGAGTTTGTAGACCGTTTTCAAAAGTGCATGCAACCTAATGCCACCGTTGTCTACATTTACTAGCAGTTTGTGAACGGTGACTCCTGGAACTGCGCGTTGAACTTTTCTTGACTCGTCGTCGAGCATCTGTGTCACGCGTGGTGAGGATCCCTCACCTATCAACACAACACCCGCTGGCCCAATCATTCGGTATACGGCTTCACGACTCTTGGCGTTCACAGCAACCGGGGTCGGTTGAGCCCTCCAGCGCCTTCGAATCTGTGAGTCAAGTACGGCACCCACCGCTCCTGCCTGTCCTTCGATTTGCATGTAGGCATTGCGCTCGGCACGCCTACTCATAACGATCATGGCGATCAGGATTCCGGTTGTGAAACCGGTAATTGGCCAGAGCCAGAATGAGAAAGAGCCAGGGTTGGATGTTAGAAAACCAATGCCTGTGCCGACGCTGATTGAGATGAGCATGCCAAGGACGGCAAGCCACACAGCGGTGGGGTCATTCTTCGCAGTGATCTTATAAATGCGCCAGAGTTGGCGCATGCGCCCTGGTTTTTTATCTTTCTTAGCCATTCGTATAAGTGTAGCTATGCGACAGCGCTAGCCTGGTGAAACTCGACCTTGTCCGCAAGGTGCATAAGCTGCTCTGGTATCTCGCGACCCTTTGCCATCATTGACTTGGCCCAAAGTCTTCCAGCTCTGTAGCTTGACCTGACCAGTGGACCTGCCAAGACTCCAAGGTAACCCATGTCCTCAGCGACTTTCGCTAGCTCGATAAACTCCTGCGGCTTGACCCAGCGCTCAACCGGGTGGTGGCGTGGGGTGGGCCTTAAGTATTGGGTGATGGTGATGATGTCGGTGCCAGCGTTGTAAAGATCCTCGAGCGCCTGGTGCACCTCTTCGATTTCCTCACCCATGCCCAATATCAAATTGGACTTGGTGACCATTCCTTGCTGCCTGGCAAGGCTCAGCACATCCAGGGATCTTTGGTAGGTAAACGCAGGACGAATTCGCTTGAAAATTCTTGGGACGGTCTCGACGTTGTGGGCGAATACTTCGGGCTTGGCGTCAAAGACCTTTTGCAAAAGTTCAGGCCTGCCAGAGAAGTCTGGAACCAAAATCTCCACTCCGGTGCCAGGAGATTTTTTGTGAATCTGCCTGATGGTTTCTGCATAAAGCCATGCGCCCTCGTCCGGAAGGTCATCGCGAGCTACGCCTGTGACGGTTGCGTAGCGCAGTTCCATTTCACGAACCGAGACTCCAACTCGGCGAGGTTCATCGGCATCAAAGGCTGCGGGCTTTCCGGTATCTATCTGGCAAAAGTCGCAACGTCTGGTGCACTGTGCTCCGCCGATAAGGAAGGTTGCCTCTCGATCCTCCCAGCATTCAAAGATGTTTGGGCAACCAGCCTCTTGGCAGACGGTGTTAAGGTTCTTTTCCTTGACCAGGGCATGGAGCTGTTTGTACTCAGGGCCCATCTTCGCGGTGGTCTTTATCCACTCTGGCTTTCGCTCGATTGGAACAGCGCTGTTTCGCGCTTCGAGTCTTAGCAGTTTGCGCTCTGGCTTAGCCTCTGGCATTTGGTATCTCTCCCAATTTCTCCATGACAAGGTTAGCTGCCATGGCTGGCGTAATGAGCTCTCCTGTCAAAACTGACAGCGTTGTATTGGTGGCATCTGATATTCCGCAGGCAACGATGTGCTCATATGGAGCTAGCGAATTAGAGCAGTTCAATGCAAAACCATGCATAGTTACTTTTTCGGATATACGGATGCCTATCGCGGCCACCTTTTGGGTGCCAAGCGGTGTGTTCACCCAAACCCCGGTGCGGCCCGCAACTCTTGTTCCTTCCACTCCGAACTCAGCGATAACCTCAATGAGAACCTCCTCTAGCCACCTAACGTAAGCAACAACGTCAATTGGTTGAGGCAAGCGCATAATCGGGTAGCCAATTAGCTGCCCTGGACCATGCCAAGTGATCTTTCCACCTCGGTTGGTCTCCACGAACTCGCTACCGTCATCCGGTAACTCATGAGCCTCGGTTCGCTTTCCAACTGTGTAGACGGGCGAGTGCTCCAATAGTAGGACCGTATTTGGAGATTGCCCTGCGGCAACCGAGCGATGCGTCTCCTGCTGCATGTCATAACCACTTTGATAATCAACAAAGTTTGGATCTAGTCCTACGACTCTGAACTCAGGCATCCACAGCTTCCAAAAGAGGTCGCTTATTCACAGCTGCGGAATTGATAATTGAGTGGACTGGTAGACCTAGCAATAATTGCGTCATGAAGCCACTAGTAATTGCAGTCAACAAACGCATCCTGATTCTCGCAGGAGATCCTAGCCAACTCACCGAGGTGAAGTTAGAAAAGAATCCGCGCGCCAATCTTGTGATCGTCAAGAAGCTCTAGATACCAAGATTTGGCTCGAAGTTACCCTCTTCGAGCCTTGCCTTTACATCCATCAGATATCGAGAAGCGTCGGCCCCGTCGATGATTCTGTGATCGTAGCTCAGTGCGAGGTAGACAAGTGAGCGGATCGCAATACTCTCGTTACCGTCCACGTCCTTTACAACCGCTGGGCGCTTGGCAACAATGCCGGTGCCAAGAATCGCCGACTGTGGCAAGAACACGACAGGGGTGTCAAACAATGCACCGCGAGAGCCTGTGTTGGTCAGGGTGAAAGTTCCGCCTGACAGTTCATCTGGCTTCAGCTGGTTGGATCGGGTTCGCTCTGCCATGTCAGCAATTTGCTG
>CBFIEQ010000028.1:0-13894 GCA_965661645.1 uncultured Aquiluna sp. | reverse complement strand
AAGCTAAGACTCTCAGCGCCGATGGTACTGCAAGGGGGACCTTGTGGGAGAGTAGGACACCGCCGGACTTACTTTAGAAATGGCCACTCCTTATGGGGTGGCCTTTTCTATTTAAGCTTGATTCTCGTTAGGAGACATCTTGGATTCAAGATCGAGAAAACCTAAGCCCGAGGGGCCGATAGGTAGAGGTCAGCGCACCGAAACCGAACGCCCCGATTGGCAAAAGCGGGTTCAGCGAGACAAGCCACAGGAAAAATCCCCATTGGTTCCGTCGGAGATTACCCCTGAAGATTTGGACATCAGCGTCCGTGTTCAACTCAAGACTCTCACCGCGGAAAATGCGGAGATGGTTGCCAGGCATCTAGCCATGGTTGGGCTGTTGATCGACGATGATCCTCAGCTTGCTCACAAACACGCGCTGGCCGCCTCACGAAGGGCTGGCCGCTTAGCAATCGTCCACGAAACACTCGGCCTAACCGCCTATGCCAGTGGAGACTTTGCCCTTGCGATACGGGAACTGCAAACTCATCGCAGGCTCTCAGGTTCCAACGACCAGCTTCCAATTCTTGTTGATTCTGAACGTGGCATGGGTAGGCCCAAAAAGGCGCTCGAGGTTATATCGGGGATAGATCGAGCGAGACTTCCGATTGGTGTCCGGATCAACCTGGCTATTGCTCTTTCAGGCGCGCGTTTGGACCTTGGTGAAACCCAGCTCGCGCTCGAGGAGCTTGAGATTGCAGAGCTATCGCCAAAGACCGTATACCCGCAATCACCACTTCTGTTTGCTTCCTATGCGGAGATTTTAAGGGAGCTTGGTCGCGACGGTGACGACTGGGATGATTTGGCTCGAAGAGCCAGCAAAGCGCTAGCAAACGTTGACGGTGAGCTTGTTGAATTGGTTGAAGAGATCAAGATTCCAACAAGTGAAGAGTTCGACCGCACTGCAAAGAAGCCGTTTGAAAAGAGAACTTTCGACAAGAAGCCATTCGAGAAGAGAAGTTTCGACAAAAAGCCTTTTGGCAAGGATCGCAAGCCGCGCGGTTCTGATGGCAAGAGTGGCGGTTTTGGTAAGGGTCGAGATTCGGGTTCCAGTCGAGGCAGGGGCGATGCTGCTCGCTAACTACGACTCGCTTTTATTGGACCTCGATGGTGTTGTTTATCGAGGCTCAAACGCTGTTGAACACGCTGTTGCTTCCATTATTCGCGCTTCAGAGCGAGTCAAGATTGGCTACGTTACAAACAACTCCTCGCGCACGCCTGAAGCGATTTCAAGTCAACTTGTTGGCTATGGCCTGCCTGCCACATCTGATCAAATTGTCGGCTCCGCACGTGCTGGGGCCAAGTTGCTCTCAGAGCGCATTGAGTCAGGCTCCAAGGTTTTAGTGGTTGGCGGTGAAGGGCTCAGGGCCGAGTGCAGAGCATTCGGTTTCGAGGTTGTTGACTCAAGTGCGGATAATCCTGTGGCAGTCATTCAGGGCTTTAGCCCGGATGTTTCTTGGAAGGACTTGGCGCAAGCATCTTTTGCGGTTCAAAATGGGGCGATCTGGATTGCAACCAACCAAGACTGGACAATCCCGCTCGAGGCTGGAATCGCACCAGGTAATGGAACGTTGGTCGGTGCTGTCCACACCGCAGTGGGTATTCTCCCTGACTTCGCTGGCAAGCCATTCAGGCCAATCTTTGATCAAGCTCTCGATCAGTTAGGTATTTCGAAGCCTTTGATGGTTGGTGATCGAATCGATACCGACATTCGAGGAGCCAAGAGTGCTGGCATTGATTCGGCGTGTGTCCTTACGGGTATTGCCACTCGGAAAGAGCTCATTGGCGCAAAGCCAGAGGATAGACCCGATTTCATTTTTCAAGACATGC
Organism: uncultured Aquiluna sp.; assembly: GCA_965661645.1. Classification (GTDB taxonomy): domain Bacteria; phylum Actinomycetota; class Actinomycetes; order Actinomycetales; family Microbacteriaceae; genus Aquiluna. Next base: position 12,025 of record CBFIEQ010000028.1, on the reverse strand, counting down.
GAGGGCTTTTTGAGGAGTACCCGAGGCTGAAGCAAACAAAGCGCGGGGTCAAATGCAACAAATCTGAGGTTGAAAAGCTTGGAGACAAGATTGTGTTGGTGTCAGGTGATCCCCGCTCGATTGACACCCTTCGTGCTGCCACGCAACTAATCTGGAACTGCGGCACTCCAATTTACGGTTTGGATGTCGAACCTATTTTGTATGCGGAAAGTGGCGGTAAATGAAAGATCTAGAAGCTGAGCTAAAACGCATTGAGACGCTAGAAGTCGAACAGCAAATCACCGAACTTGGCAAGCTGATCGAAGAGCTTGAAAATAGTTTGAAGTGAGTGAGCGTTTAGATGTCGAGCTAGTAATTCGCGACCTCGCTCGCTCTCGAACTCACGCGGCAGCCCTGATCTCCGATGGTCGAGTCAGTGTCAATGCAAAACCAGCCACAAAGCCTGCTCAGAAGATTGAGCCCACCGACAAGGTAGAGGTGTCTGAGGGAGTGGACTTCGTTTCTAGGGCAGGGCACAAATTGGTGCATGCTCTGGATGAGTTCTCGATAAAGGTCAGTGGACAGTGCATTGACGCTGGAGCATCAACCGGTGGATTTACGCAGGTGCTGCTTGAACGAGGTGCGGAACAGGTTCTAGCAATTGATGTGGGTCACGGCCAGCTTGTTGAGGAGCTAGCTTCCGATCACCGAGTAGTCAATCTCGAAGGTCTGAATCTTAGGGATTTAGACAGGGCGAAGCTCAGCGAGATTTCTGGGGTCCCCATTGACTCGAAGCTGGTGGTAGCTGATTTAAGTTTTATCAGCCTGAGCGTGGTTGCTAAGAATCTGGCGGAGCTGGGACAAGGTGCGCCGCAAATCTGGCTAATCAAGCCACAGTTTGAGGTTGGCAAGCATTCCTTGAGCGCCTCTGGGGTTGTATCTTCCTGGACCGAGCGGGAAAGAAGCATCCTGCAGGTGCTGGATGCTGCCAAAGAGGTTGGCCTCGGTCTGGTTGCGCTCACTGAATCGCCCATCAAGGGCACGAACGGAAACCGGGAGTATCTGGCCTTGTTCCAGGCAAATCGCTCACACGACTACCAACTTCTGGAGCAAATCGCTCAAATCGCAAAGTCGGGGGAGTGATTGTTTCAAGTCCTTGGTTTTAGTTGTGGAAACTCAAATCGCACGCCGAGGTTCAAGTTACTAGTCTGTAGTAGTTGAAAGGTGGCAAATGTCCAGGTATGTATTGGTGGTATCTAACGCCACTGATTCGAGCAATGCCATTGCAGCCATGAGGGTATGCAGTGACCTGGGGACTCGCGGCTTTCACTGGCTCTTAGACGAAGAAGATTTTGGTCGCTTAGCTCGGCTGAGCAATTCGACAATCGATGCGGAGCATCTGTTTTCTGACCAAGAGATAGAGGTGGTGCTGGTCTTAGGTGGCGATGGGTCTATTTTGCGCGGTGCCGAGTTGGTGCGGGCGCAAGTGGCTCCAATTCTGGGGATCAACCTAGGCCACGTTGGATTTATGGCGGAGGCTGAGCGGGAAGAGCTGCCGGAGGTCTTGGATCGTCTTGAGAGACGCGACTATCAGGTTGGCTTTCGAGTTGCCTTGGAAGTCGAAGTATTCCAAGACTCCGAACTAGTTTTCTCGAGCTGGGCCGTCAATGAGGTAACGGTTGAGAAGAGCGCCCGCGAGCGAGTGCTCGAGGTAGTTGTTGAGGTAGACGGTCGCCCAGTCTCCTCGTTTGGTTGTGACGGTGTTCTGGTTAGCACCCCCACCGGCTCCACCGCCTACGCTTTTAGCGCCGGAGGGCCAGTAATCTGGCCCAATGTCGAAGCTTTACTGATAGTTCCGCTGAGTGCGCACGCGCTATTTGCGAGGCCACTTGTCATCGGGCCCAAGTCACAGATGGCAATCGAGGTTCTCAAGCGCTCTCCGGGAGCCGGGGTAATTTGGTGCGATGGGCGCCGCGCCTTTGACTTAGGTCCCGGTGCGCGTATTGAAGTTAATCAAAGCGCCAGGCCGGTGCCAATGGTTATGTTTGAAGAGCAGCCCTTTACAGACCGCCTAGTGCGAAAGTTTGCACTTCCCGTGACTGGCTGGCGAGGTCCGGAGGAGCAGGATTGATCTCTGCACTCTCTATTCGCAACATCGGGGTCATTAGTTCGGCGCAATTGCAACTTGGGTCAGGCTTTACTGCTCTAACAGGTGAGACCGGTGCTGGAAAAACAATGGTGCTCACTGCGCTGGGGCTGCTGATGGGGGAGCGCGCTGATGCTGGTCGGGTGCGAACCGGTGAAAAACAATTATTTGTTGAGGGTCGAATAGACATCAAAGACCCAGCAATCATTGCCAGGCTCGAGGAGCTGGGAGCAGAGATTGAAGCGGGAGAGCTAATCATTAATCGCTCAGTCAGCACAGAGGGTCGATCCAGGGCAGCCGTCGGAGGGGCGAGTGTTCCAGTGTCCCAGCTGGAGGAGATATTTGAGCAATTGGTCGCGGTACATGGTCAGAGTGATCAACTCAGATTGAGATCGAATCCTGCTCAGCGGGAGGCACTTGACGGTTTTTCGACCGAGATAGCAAGTTCACTCAGTAGTTACCAGCAGGCGTTCAGCCAATACCGAGACCTAGCGAACCGGCTGGAGCGCATGAAGTCTGCCTCGGAGGCAGATAGGTTCAAACTCGAGAGAATCAGAGACCAGCTATCGCAAATCGATAGGGTCTCACCGCGCCAGGGTGAGATCGCAGAGCTCTCTGAACAGATCGAACGGCTATCAAACGTAGAATCACTTCGAGAGGCGGCGGTCCGGGCTAAAGAGGCATTGAGCGGCGAGGACCAGCTCGCAGCCTCGGAACTGGTTGGTGTTGCACGAAAAGCCCTCGAGGTTCAAAACGATCCGATTTTGCAGGACCTTTATCAACGACTGGGCGAAGTCGGCTCTCTGGTGTCTGATCTAAGCGTTGACATCTCTTCCTACCTCACCTCTCTGGAGGCAGACCCTGAACGCCTAAATAATCTGCTCAGCAGAAGGGCAGAGCTTGTCGGGCTCGAGCGGTCCCTCGGAGCAAGCATTGAGGAGCTTATTGACTCAGTCCCAAAGCTAAATGCCGAACTGCTTGATCTGGACAGCTCTGACGAGCAAATTGAAAGACTAGAAATGCAGCTCGAAGCCAGCTTGTCGCAGGCCAGCTTTGCCGCCGGAGAGCTGACTAAAGCGAGGATTAGGGCGGCAGCAGAGGTTTCTGAAGCGGTAAGCACTGAACTATCCCAGCTCGCTATGACGGGTGCAAGATTCGAGGTCAGAATCTCTCCTCTGGCGGAGCTAGAAGCAAGCGGCAACGACAAGGTTGAGTTCCTGTTGGCTTCACACCCTGGTGCAGAGCCGCGTCCACTTTCAAAGGGCGCCTCCGGGGGAGAACTCTCTCGGATCATGTTGGCGCTGGAGCTTGTGCTGGCTAGTGAAAGAACTGTTCCAACCATGGTGTTTGATGAGATTGACGCTGGTGTTGGTGGTCAAGCTGCGCTAGAGCTCGCGAAGCGATTGAAAAAGCTCGCTGAGAGCACCCAGGTCATAGTGGTGACCCACCTTGCCCAGGTCGCAGCTTTGGCAGATCATCAGATTCTGGTCTCGAAAGACTTCTCTGGAGACATCACAACAACCTCCGTTATTGAACTGAGCGCAGCTGAGCGCGAGGTCGAAATCGCGAGAATGCTGTCAGGTAATCCTGATTCATCTTCAGCAATCAGCCATGCCAAAGAATTACTAAATTCTAGAAATTAATCTGTCGTGTTTGGTGCGGGTTAGACCCCTTGCGCTGATAGATTGAGATTCCATGGCTGAAGGCACAAAACTCCCAAGACACATCTTTGTCACCGGAGGCGTCGCCTCCTCTTTAGGTAAGGGGTTGACAGCCGCCTCGCTTGGAAATCTCCTTAGAGCTCGCGGTCTTTTGGTGGTCATGCAAAAGCTAGACCCCTATCTGAATGTTGATCCCGGGACAATGAATCCATTTCAACATGGTGAGGTTTTTGTGACTGATGACGGTGCAGAAACGGATCTTGACATCGGTCACTACGAGAGATTCCTAGACATCAACTTGAATGCAGCAGCCAACGTCACAACTGGCCAGGCTTACTCAACAGTTATTTCAAAAGAGCGAAAGGGCGAGTACCTGGGAGACACGGTTCAGGTGATTCCGCACATCACCGATGAACTCAAGCGCAGGATGCGATTGCAGGCGTCTGAGGTTCCCACTCCCGATGTCATCATTACTGAAATTGGTGGGACAGTTGGCGACATCGAGTCTCAGCCTTTTATGGAGGCCGCAAGGCAGGTTCGTCAAGATGTCGGGCGTGACAACGTCTTTTTTGTTCACGTCACCTTGGTGCCATACCTAAAACCCTCGGGAGAATTGAAAACCAAGCCCACTCAGCACTCGGTTGCGATGCTTCGCTCACTGGGTATTCAGCCAGATGCAATCGTCTGTCGCTCTGACCGAGAATTGCCAGATGCAATCAAAAACAAAATTGCAGCGATGTGTGATGTCGATCGTCGAGCTGTTGTGACCGCAGCGGATGCGCAATCGATTTATGACATACCTCAGGTGCTGCACGAGGAGGGTCTGGACAGCTACATCATCAATGCGCTCCGGCTAGAAACCAAGGATGTCGACTGGTCTGGCTGGAACCCAGTGCTTGATGCGGTCCACCAACCTAGGCACGAGGTCACAATCGGTTTAGTTGGTAAATACATTGATCTTCCAGATGCTTACCTTTCAGTTACTGAGGCTCTCAGGGCTGGAGGCTTTGCAGAGTCGACCAAAGTAAACATCGAGTGGATCAAATCTGATGATTGCGAATCCGAAGAAGGTGCAAGGGCAAACCTTGCCGAACTTGACGCAATTTGCGTGCCGGGTGGTTTTGGAATTCGCGGTATTGAGGGCAAGCTTGGGGCGTTGAAGTTTGCAAGAGAGAATCAGATTCCAACCTTGGGTCTATGCCTTGGTCTACAGTGCATGGTCATTGAGTACTCCAGGAATGTGACGGGCATCGAAGACGCAACCTCAAGTGAGTTTGACCCTGAGGGTAAGAATCCGGTTATCGCCACAATGGCCGAGCAGGTAGACAAGCTGGCAGCTAGTGACATGGGAGGAACCATGAGGCTTGGTCTCTACGAGGCGAAGTTGCAGGAGGGGTCGGTAGCTGCAGAAATCTACGGCTCCCTCACTGCCTCCGAGAGACACCGTCACCGCTACGAGGTGAACAATCACTATCGCGATCAAATTGCCCAGAGTGGATTGGTATTTTCAGGAACCTCACCGGACGGTCATTTGGTCGAGTATGTAGAGCTACCGAAGACTGTTCATCCCTACTACATCGGCACCCAGGCGCACCCCGAGTTCCGCTCACGTCCAACCAGGCCGAACCCAATGTTCCACGGGCTGGTGAAGGCAGCTCTTGAACGCCAAAAGCAGCAGAAGCTGTTTGACGAGAGCTAATCGTGTCAGCGCCGCTTGATAGCTACCTGCGGCATCTGACTCTAGAGCGCGGGCTGAGTAAAAACACACTGGCCGCCTATCGCAATGATCTTGGGAAGTACTTTGATTTCCTAGCAAAACATTCCAGTGACCCACTTAGGGCAAGTGCTCAAGATGTCGAAGATTTCTCGATAGAGATATCAAAGAATCTGAGTGCAGCCTCTAGGGCGAGATTGCTTGCCTCTTTGCGGGGCTATCACAAGTTTTTGGTTCTCGAAAATCTAAGATCCGATGACCCCACCAAGCGCGTGAGGGCTCCAAAGCTTGCGCTGAGACTCCCCAAGGCGCTAAGTCAATCAGAGGTGATGAGCTTGATTGAGGCGTCTGGGCCAGCTCCCGATGACGAGAGTGCAGACTTTCTCAGGCTGCGGAATCGTGCACTTGTTGAACTGATGTATTCAACCGGTGCGCGGGTGAGCGAAATAGTGAATCTTGACTTGGATGAGGTTGATGATTCCGGGCTAATGCGGGTTCGAGGTAAGGGTTCGAAAGAGCGCCTAGTTCCGGTTGGCAGTTATGCCAAGGCCGCCTTGGATGCCTACTTGGTGAGATCAAGACCAGTGCTTGCTGCGAAAGGTTCTGCCAGAGCGCTGTTTGTAAATCAGCGAGGATCAAGGCTTTCGAGGCAGTCGATTTGGGAGATTATTCAGAAGGCCGCTCAAGGGATCAACAAGGAAGTCTCTCCCCACTCACTTAGACATTCCTTTGCGACTCATCTCTTGGAGGGCGGAGCTGATGTGAGAGTGGTTCAGGAGCTATTGGGCCATGCCTCAGTCACAACAACACAGATTTACACGATGGTGAGCGTTGATACGCTTCGCGAGGTTTATCTGGCTGCACACCCCAGAGCACAGCGGTAGGCTATGGGAACTAGAAATTGGAGGTTTGGGTGAATCTCTCTTCAAAGACATTCCCCGTTCCGGCAAAGCTCAAAGGGCACGGTCCGGCACGCATTATTGCAATGTGCAACCAAAAAGGTGGCGTTGGCAAAACAACTACCACCATCAACTTGGCAGCGGCGCTCGCAGACTATGGTCGCAGGGTTCTGGTTGTCGACTTTGATCCTCAGGGCGCCCTTTCGGTGAACCTGGCTGCGGACTACCAAGATGCACCAACCATCTACGACCTCATGATGTCCACCGGGGTTGACCCCAAGAGTGCGATTCAGCAAACAGACATTGAGAATTTGGACATCATCCCCGCGAACATTGACCTCTCGGCAGCCGAGATGAATTTGGTTACCGAGATGGGCAGAGAGCGAGTGCTGGATGGCATTTTGCACAAGGTCAAGGACGACTACGACATCATCTTCATCGACTGCCAGCCTTCACTAGGTCTTTTGACCGTGAATGCTTTGACCGCAGCCCATGGAGTTCTGATTCCAATGGCAACAGAATTCTTTGCTCTTCGCGGTGTTGCGCTGCTGATTCAGACCATCGACAAGGTGAAGGCACGCACTAACCCGACATTGGAACTTGATGGTCTGATTCCAACCATGCATGACTCCAGGACCCTGCACGCCAAAGAGGTCTTGGAGCGACTACAAGAGGCATTCCCGGGACAAGTCTTCGACACTGCAATCGGTAGAACTGTGAAGTTCCCTGACGCCACCGTCGCACGTAAGCCAATCACGCAATTTGCACCCACTTCTGACGCCGCCGAGGCCTATCGCAGGGTGGCTAGGGAGCTGGTGAAGCGTGGCAGTGCAGCTTGAATCAGATATTGATTTTCAGCTTCAGTTAGACAATTTCGAAGGCCCTTTTGACCTGCTGCTGAGGCTAATTGGCAAGCACGAGCTTGATATCACAACCGTCTCACTGGCAAGAATCACCGATGAGTTTTTGCAGTATGTAAAAAAGCTCGATGCCAAACAAGAGATTGATTCGGCATCTGAGTTTCTAGTGGTTGCGGCAACACTGCTAGATCTCAAAATTGCCACCCTGCTGCCTCAAGGTGAAGCAGTGGACTCTGAGGACATCGCTCTGCTAGAGGCAAGAGACCTCTTGTTTGCCAAGCTCTTGCAGTACAGAGCTTTCAAAGAAATTGCAGCTTGGTTTCAGTCTGCTATTGATATCGAATCGGTTCGAATTCCCCGTCAGGTCAGATTAGAAGAGCAGTATCGCAACCTCAGGCCAGAGTTGCAGTGGAGCACGAGTCTTGAGGAATTTGCAACCATCGCACAGCTTGCCTTTGTTCCGAAAGAGATTCCCGGTGTGGGGCTGACCCACCTGCATGCCCCCAAGGTTTCTATTCGTGAGCAAGCTGGAATCATTATCAGAAAACTGCGCAGCAAAAAGCGAATGAGTTTCCGAGAGTTGATTGCCGACAGCGCAGACCGTGCCGAGTTCGTTGCGCGCTTTCTGGGAATCCTGGAGCTTTATCGAGTTGGAGCCATTGGCATCAATCAAGAGAACCCGTTTGATGACTTTATGGTGATTTTGGAAGATTCAAGCTTCGGAGATGAGTCGCTGAGTAACCTTGGGGTTGATTATGCAGACTGACCTATCTCTTCGTGCCGCAATCGAGGCGCTTCTTACCATTGCCGAGACGCCTTTGGCTCTTGTGACCATTGCGGGGGCACTCGAGGTTCCAATCAAAGAAGTGAAGGCTGAGATAGAAGCGTTGCAGTCGGAATACGACCAGGCTCATGAGGGTCTGGGTCGAGGCTTTGAACTTCGTGAGGTTGGCGGAGGTTGGCGGTTTTTTGTGCGCGGCGCTCACGACTGGGGAGTGAAGCAGCTGGTTGCCAATGAGAATCCAGCCAAGCTCTCGCAAGCCGCGCTGGAAACCTTGGCCGTGGTGGCTTATCGTCAGCCAATATCGCGAGGGCAGATTTCTTCAATCCGCGGGGTCAACGTTGATTCGGTGATCAGAACCCTGATCTCCAGGGGGCTTGTCGCTGAGCTTTATCAAGACAACGAGACCGGTGCAAGCATGTTCGGGACGACCGAGCAGCTACTCGAGGTTTTAGGTATCAACACACTCGCAGAACTTCCCGCGATTAGCCCCTACCTACCAGACCAGGATGACATTGACTGATTCAGAAGGCGTAAGACTACAAAAGGCACTCGCTGCAGCGGGGGTCGCATCACGCAGGGCATCCGAGGACTTAATTGTCCAAGGCAGGGTAAAAGTCAATGGCAAGGTTGTCCGCGAACTGGGTAGCAGGGTCGACCCACTGCAAGACCAGGTTCAAGTCGATGGTAAGCCAGTTCAGATGGATCCTGAGCGCATCTATTTTGCATTCAATAAGCCCAAGGGTGTCACATCGACAATGAGCGATGAGGGTGGCAAGCGCTGCCTGGCGGACTACTTCGTCGAATTTGATCACATCTTTAATGTCGGCAGGTTAGACAAAGACACCACTGGGCTACTGATCATGACTAACGACGGCGAGCTTGCAAATCAACTTCTGCACCCGCGCTACGAGGTTGAAAAGCTCTACGTGGCCAAGGTCATGGGCAAAGTTTCAAAGGTCGAGATTCAGAAACTTAAGGACGGCGTCAAGCTTGATGACGGGCTCTCAAAGGCCGACAAGGTTAGGGTGCTAGATCAAAACGATGCATATTCCCTAGTTGAAGTGGTTTTGCACTCAGGCAAGAACAGAATCGTGCGAAGGATGTTTGAAGCGATTGGTCACCCGGTGCTTGACCTCACTAGAAAGAGCTTTGGCCCAATCCACCTGAAGGCGTTGAAGCTAGGTCACTACCGAGAGCTGAGTAAGCTTGAGGTTAGCTCGCTGATGCAGCTGGGCCAGTCTCGAGGCAAATAAGGATTTCTGATGGCGGTTAGAGCTTTTCGCGGTGCCATTCAACTTGATGTTGATGAGCGCGCTCACCTTCTGAAGTCCACAGCAGAGCTTCTGACCAGGATGCTGCATGACAATAACGTCGAACTTGCTGACCTAATTTCCGTTACTTTTTCCGCGACACCTGATCTCAGAAGTGAATTCCCAGCGGTTGCTGCTCGGGAGCTGGGTTTGGATGATGTGCCACTGATGTGTTTTGTCGAAATGGATGTCGAGGGCTCAATGCCAAGAGTTATTCGAATCATGCTGCACGCAGAGTCGAAGTTGCTTCGCTCTGAAGTTAATCACGTTTACCTGCGCGGTGCCCAGGGTCTAAGGTCAGATCTAGCAAAGTGAAGACCCCAAACATCAAAATAGTCGGGGCTGGGCTAATTGGTACCAGCCTTGGTTTGGCGCTCAAAAAACACGGTGTGACTCCCTGGCTTAAGGATCAGTCGAAGGCCAATCTTCGATTAGCAATCGAGTATGGCGCTGGTCTGGATTCTGGTGATGAACCAGATTTGGTTGTGGTTTGTGTGCCACCGGATTTGACCGCTGAGGTGATTGCTCTCGAACTCACACTTCATCCAAATGCGACTGTCACAGATGTGGCTAGCACCAAGGCTCAAATTGCTAAAGAGGTGCAACAAGTAAGCTCTGAAAGCTCGAGATACATTGGCTCTCACCCAATGGCCGGCAGGGAAAAAGGCGGCCCGGGTAAAGCTCGTGCGGACCTTTTCTTCGCAAGACCCTGGGTTATCGCGGCAGAAGCGAATGCAGAGCCAGGGCGAATTGAAGAGGTCCGAGATTTGGCACTCAGGCTCGGTGCGCTGCCGCTGCAGATGTCACCAGCAGAACATGACCAAGCTGTCGCAATTGTCTCCCACCTCCCGCAGCTTGCAGCTTCTTTGGTCGCTGCCAGGCTCAATGCTGCGAAACCAGAGCATCTTGACTTAGCAGGTCAGGGACTTAGAGACACGACAAGAGTTGCAGCTTCGGATCCAGAGCTTTGGTTGCAGATTCTTAGTCAGAATGCCAGCGAGGTAGCCCCGCTCTTACTAGAACTTTCGCAAGATCTCTCAGAAATTAGTGAATCACTTGGCAACCCAGAAGCCCAGGGCTCTCTTGCAAAATTGCACTCTTTGCTTGAGCGAGGCAATCACGGAGTCTCACGGATTCCGGGCAAACATGGTGGCAAATATGCCGAGTACGAGCAGCTGACAGTAATTATCGATGACTCTCCGGGAGCTCTTGCTGCACTTCTGACCTTCATCGGCGAAATAGACGTGAACATCGAAGATTTGAAGCTAGAGCATTCGCCTGGAGCAGAGATTGGTTTGGTCGAGCTTCAAGTGCTCCCAGCCGCAGCCAAGTTGCTAGTGGCTAGGTTGCAAGAGTCAGGTTGGCGGCTGGTCTAGTGGCGTTTGTGATTGCGGTTGATGGCCCCGCTGGTTCAGGAAAGTCAAGTGTCTCAAAGGCCGCGGCAAAAGAGCTGGGTTTTGGATACCTTGACACCGGAGCTGGCTATCGGGCATTTACCTATCACGCGATGCAGCTTCCAGATGCCAGCCTAGATGAGTTGATCGAGAGCTTTGATTACGAGATAACACTTGAGCCAGATCAGCAATTGGTGATGCTTGGTGGGGAGGATATCACCGAGTTAATACGCGACTCCGTGGTAGCTGAGCAGGTCTCCCTTTACGCGCGAGAGCCTAGGGTGCGCCAACTGCAGTTGGAGGATGCCAGAACTAGAGTCGAGGCTTCGGAAAAGTCAGGTGTGGTTGTCGAGGGCCGGGATATCACTACCGTTGTATTTCCGGATGCACCCTTGCGAGTGCTGCTAACTGCCTCGGAAGCCGTTAGGCTTATCCGTCGCGGCCTTGAGCAAACCGAAAGCTCAGAGAACCTAAAGGCCAGAGACAAATCTGACTCTCAAGTTGTTGATTTTTTTACGCCCGCTGAGGGCGTTAATCTCATTGACACCACCGAGTTGAATTTTGTTGAGAGCGTAACTGCGCTCACGAATTTGTACCGGGAGGTGACCAAGTAATGACCGATGAGAACATTGAGAAAGCTCGCCTAGAACTTCTAAGAGCAGAGCTTGAGGACTTTGAGCTAGAAGACGAAGATCAATCCCTTCTGGAACTAGAACTCTCCGAGGAAGAGTTCAATGGCTACATCCCGGCCCCTCCGGTGTTGGCAATTGTTGGTAGGCCAAACGTCGGTAAGTCAGCCCTGGTGAATAGAATCCTCGGTCGGCGTGAAGCGGTCGTTGAGGACAAGCCGGGAATCACCAGAGATCGAGTTTCCTACAAAGCCGAATGGAATGGTCGGGACATCACTCTGGTGGACACCGGAGGCTGGGAGATAGATGCCAAGGGCTTAGATCTTTCTGTTGCAGAACAAGCTGAAGTGGCTGTCGAACTCTCAGACGCCGTCCTTTTCGTTGTTGATGCAATGGTCGGTCCAACCGCATCCGACGAGCGTGTAGTAAGCATGCTTCGGGCCAGCGGCAAGCCAGTCTTCTTGGTTGCTAACAAGATTGACGACGCCCACCTCGAACCAGAAGCAGCCATGTTGTGGTCACTGGGCCTCGGAGAGCCATACCCGGTCTCCGCCCTTCATGGCAGGGGAGTGGCAGACCTTTTGGATGCCGTCATCAAAGAGCTTCCTGAGAAGTCAGCCATTGCTAGTGATGAATTCTCTGGACCAAG
>CBFIEQ010000027.1:0-13900 GCA_965661645.1 uncultured Aquiluna sp. | reverse complement strand
AAAGACCGAATACCAAGAGACCGACTTGGTATTAGGACATCGGTGCTGGCACGCCTGAAAGCGATTGGTGGCACTGCGGAGATTCACTCCCAGCCAAACAACGGCACTGAGATTGTCTTGAGGTGGAAAAGTTGATTGCGCTTTCGACCTGGGCACTTCAGCTCTTTGCCGTCACATTCGGCATTTACCACGCGGTTCTGGGCTTTCTTAACCTGCGCTTTTACGAGTATCCGCAGTATGTTTTGGCAGCACTTTTGGCTTATCTGTCAGTTCTGACAATGAGTGTCTTTTACCCAAAGGTCTCTGTTCTTCCACGCTGGCTGGCAACCGCAACTTTGGTTTCGGCGATGGTTGTTCCGCTGCTTGTCACAGCAGGGCTGGGGAGTTTTGCCCCAACTACCTACACCACCTGGTACGTGGCGGCCATTGCAACGCTGCTCGCAATCACAGCGGTCCGCGGTCACAAGCTGGTGGCTTGGTTTGGTGTTTGCTTTTTGGTGGCAGAGGTGCTGATATGGGGTGGGCTTGAGATTTTCTTCACATCTGGCATCGTTGGCGCAATTCTCTTGGTTTTGGCAGGCCAGGCGGCCTCTCGAGCACTGGATCAAAGCGCGGAACTCGCTAGAAAGTTTCGAGAGCGAGCCACCGCCACACAGGCTGCAACCGCAGCTCAGTCAGCTGCCAGACAAGAGCGTGAACGTCGCATTACCCAGACCCTCGCTGGCGTACTTCCACAGCTTGAAGAGATTGTGATATCTGATGGCAAGCTCACTGAGGCTAAAAAGAAGCAGGCCAGGCTAACCGAGGCGGCTCTCAGAGATCAAATTCGAGGCCGGGCACTTTTGAGCGAAGAGTTGGTTATTCAAGCTGAAAATGCAAGATCTCGAGGGGTTGAGGTTCAGCTCTTAGACGATGGTGGCTTTGATGACTTGGAACCACAAGAGGCCGCCAGCTTACTTGAGCGTGCCGCCAGCGAGCTAGAGAAAGTCGAAGCCGGCAAGGTAGTGATCCGAACTGTTCCGGGTGAGAAGTGGAAGCTGACAATGGTCGCAATCAGAAAAGGCGAAGAAATGCCTGATCTGTTCTTAAGGCTTTAAAGGGGAGGAGTTGGGGCGACCGAAGTCGCCCCACGGTCCCCGATGATAACCATCATCGTTCCTCGGCACCCTTTTTACCAATTGAGGAACTTTTCTAGAAAACCAGAAAAACGACCTAAAAAGCAGATTTCCTTGAATCTACTAATCCCATTTTGGGGGACAAGCTATTTGATGTTGTGCCTTGAATTCCAGCCTGGAGTTAGGTTTGTGCGCAACGAATCAGAAGAATCTCGCCAACTGTTTTTCGGCTTTTTTACTGCGATTCGGCCGAGCCTGCGGGATTCGATTATGGCCTGCGTGACAACCACCATCGCGGCCGCCTGATCTTCATCAGTGCCACCTTGGGCCCTCAAGGTATCAAAGATTTCGTCCGAGCTGTATTGGCGCATCAAAGTGGAATGTTTCCGTGCTTTTTCGGAGGGAGCGATGCGCGCTTGGTCCTAAGTGCACGCAGTGACCTGACTATCGCGGTTCTCGTCGCGGCGGGTTCAATGATGCCATCTAGCTCGCCTCGCTCAGCAGCCAAAAATGGGCTTGCGACGTTGTAGGTGTATTCCTTGGCCAGTTCATCTCGAACCTGCTCGATGTCTTGACCTTGGGAGGCGGCTTCCTTGAGCTTGTCTCGGAACAGAATGTTCACTGCACCCTGCCCACCCATCACGGCTATTTCGGCGGTCGGCCAGGCAAGGTTGATATCGGCTCCAAGTTGCTTTGAACCCATGACGATATAGGCGCCGCCATAGGCCTTTCTGGTGATCACGGTGACTAGTGGAACTGTTGCTTCGGCATAGGCATAGAGCAGCTTTGCGCCACGTCTGATAACCCCAGCCCACTCTTGGTCGGTACCTGGCAAATAGCCTGGGACATCAACCAAGGTCAAAATTGGAATCGAAAATGCATCGCAGAAGCGAACAAATCGAGCCGCTTTTTCACCAGCGTCGATGTTTAGAGTCCCAGCCATTTGCAGCGGTTGGTTAGCGACGATGCCCACCGATTCACCATCCACGCGCGCGAAGCCAATGATGATGTTTGGGGCATAGAGCGGTTGGATTTCTAGAAACTCGCCCTCGTCAACGATTGCCTCGATGAGGGTGTGAACGTCATAGGGCTGGTTCGGAGAATCTGGAATCAACTCATTGAGCTTTAAATCAGACTCCGTTACCTCAAGCTCAGTTTCGGCCTGGTAGGTAACAGACTCGGAGAGGTTGTTTTGGGGTAGGAAGCCAACCAACGCTTTGACATAGTCGAAGGCATCCAGTTCATCATCAGCGAGGTAGTGGGCAACACCGGAGGTTTCGTTGTGTGTTCTGGCTCCGCCTAGCTCCTCCATCCCAACGTCTTCACCTGTTACCGTCTTGATGACATCGGGGCCGGTCACAAACATGTTCGAGGTCTTGTCAACCATGATTACAAAATCGGTCAATGCGGGGGAGTAGACAGCTCCTCCGGCGGCCGGACCCATGATCATTGAAATCTGCGGGATCACTCCTGAGGCCATTGTGTTTAGCCGGAAAATCTCACCATATTTGCCAAGGGCGATCACACCCTCTTGGATTCTTGCACCGCCAGAATCCAAGATGCCGATGATCGGGACGCCGGTCTTGATGGCAAGCTCCATCACCTTAATAATCTTGTTACCCGCGGTCTCGCCCAGTGAGCCGCCAAAGATTGTGAAGTCTTGTGAGTAGACCGCAACTTGGCGTCCATGAATGGTGCCAAGTCCGGTTACGACCGAGTCGCCATAGGGTCTTTTGGTATCCATACCAAAGCTCTGGGATCGGTGTCTGGCAAACTCATCAAGTTCGACAAAAGATCCTGGATCCAGAAGCAATTCAATGCGTTCTCTGGCGGTCTTCTTGCCCTTGGCGTGCTGCTTTTCGATCGCGGTTTCACCTGCGGCGTGAACGGCCTCGTGGTAACGGTTTTTGAGGTCGGCTATTTTGCCAGCAGTCGTGGAAAAATCGGGAGTTTCAGACAATCTCTCTCCTGAGGTTTATGGGGTTACTTTAGCGCTTGATAGTGCGAATCCATTAGGCACATTCCACAAAGGATTAGCCCGAAGCATCTTGGATTCATACAAAAAATTGCACTTGCGCTAACTTGTTGCCATGCAGCTTCCGTTGTCACAGGCCGTGTTTCCCCGGTTGATTTGGTTTGATCAGGTTGATTCCACAAACCTTGAGCTGGCGCGCCTAAGCACTGATTCGCTCGATCACTTCACTGCAGTGGTTGCCGGCCAGCAGACCTTGGGTCAGGGCAGGCTTGGACGGTCCTGGCAATCCCCAGAGGGGAGCTCCCTTTCACTGTCGGTATTTCTCAGAGGGCCATTCAAAGAACCTGGCTGGGTAAATCTCTTGGCAGCTTTGGCTGTGAAGCGAGCCCTTGGACAACTCGGTGTGAGTGATGCCGGAATCAAATGGCCAAATGATGTTCTGGTTGGTGGCAAGAAAATCTCGGGCATCCTTTCGCAACTGCAATCAGATGGTTCAATCATTTTGGGAATCGGGCTGAACCTAAAGCAGCAGCAACCCGAACTGATTACTGCAACATCTCTTTTGGAGATTGGCGTGAGTGCGGAGCTAGATCAGGTGCTTGCAGCTATCGGATATGAACTGAGAGAGATTTTCGCTGGCGATCCGGAGGTCTCGGAAGAGATCAAGAACTACTTTCAAAGCGCTTGCATCACCATAGGGCAGCAGGTGCGAGCCGAATTGCCAGGCGGGTCGGAACTGTTGGGATTGGCCAGCGAAATAGATTCAAGTGGCCAACTGGTAATTTTGACTCCGGAGCCAGTGACACTCAGTGCCGCGGACGTTTGGCACCTGAGGAGCTAGGAAAGAGGATCTTTGTATCGAGTAGGGGTTATCGGAGCTGGGCAGCTAGCTCGAATGATGCAGGTCCCGGCCATCGCTATGGGTGTTGAACTCAAAGTTTTCGCCGAAGCTGAGAATGCCTCAGCTGCTCTTTCTCAAACCAAGGTTGGCGATTACACCGACTTTGCTCAGTTGAGCGAATTCGCAAAGACCGTCGACGTCATTACCTTCGATCACGAGCATGTTCCAACGGAGCTTCTCGAGAAATTAGAGCAGCAGGGCCACCAAGTCAGACCCTCCCCGAAAGCTTTGATCCACGCCCAGAACAAGTTGATAATGCGTCAGAGATTGACTGAGCTTGGAATCGCTCAACCAAGTTGGGCTGGAGTGGATAGTGCCGCCGGTGTAACTGAGTTCCTAGAAGCGCATGGCCCGCAAATTGTCGTGAAGACTCCGATTGGTGGCTACGACGGCAAAGGCGTTCGGGTAATTAGCGCAGTTGCAGAAATCCAGGATTGGCTAACGAACATTGCGGATTTTGGTGGAAAGTTACTTTGCGAACAGAAGGTGAATTTTTCCAGGGAGCTCGCTCAGCTATCTGCTAGATCGGCATCCGGAGAATTTGCCAGCTGGCCAACTGTTGAAACCCGGCAGGTCGGTGGCGTTTGCTCCGAAGTAATAGCTCCAGCCCAGGGGGTTGACCAGATTTCGATTCAGGACTTGGCCCGCAAGATCTCTACCGGGCTCGGAGTAGTCGGCATGATGGCAGTCGAGCTCTTTGAAGATCAATCGGGCCAAATCCTGGTAAACGAGCTTGCGATGCGCCCTCATAACTCGGGACATTTTTCCATTGAGGGCAGCATCACATCGCAATTTGAGCAGCACCTTCGAGCGGTCCTGGATCTGCCGCTGGGCGATACCAAAATGACCTCTGCATGTTCCGTGATGGCAAATCTTTTGGGTTTGGACGAAACAAATGACTTTGTTAGTTCTTTCAAAGGCGCGATGGCAAGTTATCCAAGTGTGAAATTTCACAGCTATGGCAAGAGCCCTAGGGCAGGAAGAAAGATGGGCCACCTGACAGTTTTGGGAACGGACGCTGAAGATTGCTTGTCTCAGGTTCAGGGAGCTAGATCCGCTCTCTATGGCCAAGGTGCCTAGACTTTGAGTGCGGAGGTAATGATGGCAAAGATTGCAATTGTGATGGGGTCAGATTCTGACTGGCGCGTGATGGAGCAGAGCCACCAAGTCTTGAAGGACTTTGGTGTCGATGTCGACGTTGAGGTCTTGAGCGCTCACCGAACCCCAGAGAAAATGTTTGAATTTGCCTCCAATGCTCAATCAAATGGATATTCAGTGATCATCGCCGGGGCCGGAGGTGCAGCCCACCTTCCAGGGATGCTCGCCTCCAGCACATCGCTTCCAGTGATTGGGGTTCCCGTGAGCTTGGGAAAGCTCGACGGCATGGATTCCCTGTTGTCTATTGTTCAGATGCCAGCCGGGGTTCCGGTGGCCACGGTCTCAATTGATGGCGGCAAAAACGCCGGACTTTTAGCACTAAAGATTTTGGCGCTTTCTGATGCGGCTCTTATGAAAAAACTCGATGACTATCGAGACGAACTCAAGGCAATCGTTGAAGCCAAAGCGAAGAGCCTAAAATCATCGATTTAAAGCTATTTATCAGGAGAATCTCAGTTCTCCAAAACGCCTAAATCATCAGGGTTTTCCAAGAATCTCAACCTAAGGTTGAAGGTACCTTGGAGGTGAGGCATGCGCAGATTGCTATTGGGAGCTAGTGCTCTACTTGTCGGCCTTGCGCTAACCGGATGTTCCGCTTTCTACCCAAACTGGGGGGCAACCGGCTTGCCTGAAGAGCCGGAAACCTCCAATACCGAGACTTTAGAACCAACCGAAACCGCGACCCCGGAAGAAACTGAAACTACCGAAGAAGAGCCAACGGTTGAGCCCACCCAAGAGCAAACCGAAGAGCCAGAAATCCAAAGAGTTCAAACCGCGGTGGAAATCATCATGGTTGTTCCAGAGCCAGACTTTGGAGTTTTGACCGTGGTTGCGCAGGTTCCTGGTATTTCGGAATCTGGCGGCAGTTGCATCATGAGATTCATTGGAGCCGATCAAGAGAAGACCATGGAGGTTCGAGCCGAGCCGTCATCCGATTACACCCAGTGCTTCCCAATTGAGTTTCCACTAAGTGATCTCCCAACTGGAAATGGAATTGTGACAGTTAGCTACGAGTCCGAAAGACACTTTGGTACCTCACCTGCGAGCTCGGTGGTGATTCCCTAGTGTTCAAAAAGCTCTTCGCACTAATTAGTGCGGCAACTATGGTTGCCATTGGCTTTGTTGCGCTTCCGGTTCAGACTCAACCGGCAGAAGCGGCTCCCCCAGGCAGTGCATTTGACCCTGGCCTGATCATCTCCGACAGCGTCTTTTTTGATTTTGGGTCCATGACCGTTGATGAGATTCAGACGTTTTTGGATTCCAGAGTTGTGAACTGTCGCGCAACCGACACTGCAATTGACTGCCTCAAGAACTACCGGATTGACATCCCAGAGACTCCTGCAACTGGTCCTGAGCAGGTTGGTCCGTGCGCTGCAATCCCTGCAAAAGCGCAGGCAACCGCAGCCGAAGTAATTCACGCAATCGCCAATGCCTGTGGCATCAACCCCAAGGTCTTGATCGTCACTTTGCAAAAAGAGCAGGGCCTGATCACCTCGACTAGACCAACCGAATACATGTATCGGGCGGCTATGGGCTTTGGTTGCCCGGACTCCGATCCAGCGATTTGTGGCAAGGTATTTGTTGGCCTTTTCAACCAGCTCTACCGCGCAGCAAGGCAGTTCCAGTGGTACGGCAATCCAGAGGGTTCATTTACCTACTGGAAGCCTGGTCGCACCGTAGCGATGAGGTACCACCCACGCTCCTCATGTGGCACGAAGTCTTTTGTTCTTCAGAACCAGGCCACAGCAAACCTTTACTACTACACCCCCTACACCCCTAATGATGCGGCACTAAACAACCTCTATGGCACAGGGGACAGTTGCTCGGCATACGGAAACAGAAACTTCTGGCGCTTCTATCACGACTGGTTTGGATCCCCAATCGGTGGTGGCTACCTGCTCAAGGCAGAGGGAACCGGAACATATTTGATTGTGAACGATCAGCGCTATCTGGTCACAGATGCTCGCCTGTTGGCAGCCCTCAGGCCGCTTGGACCGCTGGGAGAAATTTCGCAGGCATATTTGAACAGCTTCCAAGACGCCGGGCAGATGGGGCAGGTTGCCAAGGATGGCGCCTCAAACCAGACCTATCTCTTGGTGGATGGCATGAAGTATGCAGCTGATTGTCAAACCCTCACTCAATTTGGTGTGGATTGTAATTTGGCAGTGACTCTCTCGGCGCTGCAGCTAAACACCTTCAAAGACGGCGGCACGCTTACACGACTGGTTGAGACTGAAGCCGGGGCTCGCTACTGGATTGAGAATTCAACTATGCGAGTTGTTGTCGACGAGATTGCATTGAATGCTGCCGGTGGTCAGGGCATGACTCCAGTCAAGCTAACACTCGAGCAGGTACCCACACTGAGTGCTGGCGCACCATTGGTATCGGATCTGATGAGCTTCGAGGTCGCTGGCCTGGACGGTAACGTGGTGATTTCTAATTTGACTGCCTATCGGGTGGATCGTGCGTTGGCTAGCCAAGTGGACCTCTCGCAGTGGTTCCCATCGTCCGGTGCCGTTGTTGAACTCAGCGACATCGAATCGAGTTTGAGTGAAGCCAGCATCACTACCTTTGTGAGGGATTCTGCTGGCAACGTCTTTGCCATCACTCCTTCGGGTAAAGCTCCGGTGCCAAACCCAGAGCTTTGGACTGCTAGCACCACCGAGCTACCAGCAGCAATTCTGAACAAGATTCCAACAATCGCTCAAGAGCTTGCAGATCAGATTGTGCTTCGCATCCCAGATGACAGGGCGTTCTACTTTGTGCAGTCTGCCGAGGTCAGGACCACCAACTCTGCAGCTATGGCCAATGAGTTCCTTGCGCTTCTTGGGCAAGAGAGCACACTGACTGTTCCTGCAACCGTGATCGCCCAGATTCAGCGCGTTGGTGACGCTTTGGCTCCAGGAACGCTTGTGAAGACCAGAGACTCATCAACGCTTTTCTTGGTAGATGATCTCTCGAACAAGATTCGCATGGCCTCCTCGGCCCAGGCAAAGAGTGTCACAGATGCCAGGACCTACACAATCGGCAAAGATTCAATGGCTGCGCTCAATACCAGGCCAAACCTCACCACCTTGAAAGTTGAGTGCAACGGTCAAACATTTGTGCTCGACAACGGAACGCTGCACCCGGTTTCAACCGATGTCGCTGCTCACTACCCGGGTGGTGCCTATCGCCTAATGCTAAACACCTGTCGCGCTCTAAACATGGCACCGGCAGCGATCGGTCAATTCATTGAAGACTCAGCAGGCGACATTTTCTTGGTCAAGGAAGGCAAGCGCGTCCGACTCACTCAAGAGCAGTACCAGCAGCTGAGGTCCGCCGCACCAGCACCAGTCAAGGTCTCAAAATACTTCCTTGATCTAATTCCAAGTGGCTCTACTGACCTTGAGGAAGTGACGCTGGCTACCTGGTCAGGCACTTCAGCAGCAGCATTTGGACCTGCAGTGTTCACTCGCACCACTGACGCAAGGCCTCCAGTCGAATCGGTTGTTGAGAGCGCACCTGTGGTTCCACAAAATCCAAGTACCTCGCAACCAAGCACACCTACTCCGTCTCCAGCCCCGGCTCCGTCATCACCAAGCCAGTCTGTTGAGCAGACCTACCGCGTGAAATCTGGCGACACGCTTTTGCGCATCGCGTTTCAGTTTGGAACCACCATGGGAGTGCTTCAGGAATACAACAAAATTTCCAACCCGAACCTGATTCGCATCGGTCAGCTAATTCGAATCCCTGCCACAGCTGAGGGTTCAACTGGTGCATCTGAAACCCCAACAGCTAACCCCACTCCAGCACCAACACCTACGCCAACACCAACACCGACGCCGACACCTGCTCCTGAAGTGTCCGAGCAGAGCTATCGGGTTCAGTCTGGTGACACGTTGATTCGCATTGCGGCCAGATTTGGTGTGACAGTGAGTGCGCTTCAGGAGCACAACAACATCTCAAACCCCAATTCGATTCGAATCGGGCAGTTGATCAAGGTTCCTACTGGAACATCAGGTAGCAGTGTCGAAGAGGCCGCCCCTTCAGAACCTCCTGAAGCTGAGGTTGTCAACTACCGAGTTCAATCCGGGGACACGCTTTGGAGCATCGCGAGAAAATTTGGTGTCAGCTCAGCATCAATAGCGCAATTGAATGGAATCACAAACGTGAATCTAATTCGAATTGGTCAGCTGATAAAAATCTCTGCCTAGGAAGTAGCGCTCTGCCAAGCGCTTTGAACTATTTCCCGGAGCCCAAATTGGGCTTTGAATCCAAGCACATCCTGAATGCGTGCAACATCTGCGACTAGCCTGGGCGGATCTCCCGCTCTGCGCTTGCCAATCGCAACCTCGAAATCAACGCCAGAGGCCGATTTGAGCGCCTCCAGAACCTCAAATACGGAGGCACCGGTTCCGGTGCCAACGTTAAATGTGTCAAAGCTTCGGTCTTTGCGATCCAGATACCCCAAGGCGCTTAGGTGAGCTTGGGCTAGGTCACTGACATGAACGTAGTCTCGGATGCAGCTGCCGTCCTCAGTCGGGTAGTCATCCCCAAACACCGTGACTGGCTGCTCCTTCTTGACCGCATCGATTGCAATTGGAATCAGATTCAAAGTAGCCTTATCGGCTAGCTCTGGCCTTCCCGATCCGGCAACGTTGAAATACCTAAGGTTCACTCCAGCCAGCCCCCAGGAGCTTGCAGCACGAACCAACCATTCGCCAATCAGCTTTGTCTCGCCATAGGGGTTGATTGGTTTGCATTCGGTAAGTTCGCTTACCCTCTCAACGTCGGGCATTCCGTAGGTGGCAGCTGAAGATGAGAAAACTAGTTTCTTGACTCCTGCCTCCCGCATGGCGATTAGGAGATTTGCAAGACCAGAAATGTTGTCGCGGTAGTAAATTTCGGGAATTGAAACTGATTCTCCAACTTGCTTCCTGGCGGCTAGGTGAATGACTGCATCGAATGCATCTTTTCTAAAAAGCTCTCTGAGTTCTTCCAGGCCCGAGTCAGTGGCAAGGGCTATGTCGCTCAAGGGGCCTTGCACCCGCTCTTTTAGGCCGGTTGAGAGATCATCCACCACAACTACTTGGTGTCCAGCTTCAGTAGCAAGTGCGGCAACATGAGAGCCGATGTAGCCCGCGCCACCGGTAATCAGAATTTTCATGTCTAAAGGCTACCTTGAGGCTTTATGCACTTATTCCCACTTTGGGGGAAAACCCGGACTTGACACAGGCATACTTACACCGTTGTAATTACAGCAACGCAATTTGGATTCAAAGGGAGTGCGGCATGGAACAACGTGGTCAGGTGCCATCAAACTGGTTTGTAGATATTCTCAAGCTGGGGGTGGCAGGGGCTAATGGCGACGGTGAATCAGATCCGCTAGCGTGGCAACAGGACGCCCTTTGCTCACAGACCGACCCCGAAGCTTTCTTCCCTGAAAAGGGTGGCTCGACTCGGGATGCAAAAAAGATTTGCGCCCAGTGCAACGTTCGTTCAGAGTGCCTCGAATATGCATTGAAGAACGACGAGCGTTTTGGAATCTGGGGCGGACTATCCGAGCGTGAACGTCGCCGTCTGCGCAGGCGCGCCTAAGAAATCGTGACTTCGCTCGCTGCAGCGGCGGTAGTGATCTCTCGCGGCAACTCTGAAGAGCTCGCGAGAGTGCTGAAGGCAATCGAGCAGCAATCCCATCCGCTATCTCAAGTGGTGGTTGTTGAGACCGCAGCCAGTGATGAGTGCGTTGAACTTTCCAAGAGTTTTGGCTTCGGGGTCGTAGAGGTTTCTGAGGGTCAGTTCGGACCTGCAATTGCAGCCGGCATCCAGGCTCTTCAGGGAGATGTCAGTTGGCTCTGGGTATTGACCTCCGAGCTTGAGCCAGATCCGGAAGCTTTGTTTCATTTGGCAAAAGCAGCCGAGATTTCACCCTCGGTTGCAATTATTGGCCCGAAGATCCTGGACCGAGAGCAGTCTCTGAAAATCAGACAACTAGGGCTAACTCTGACTCCCACAGCAAGACCCTTTGTCTTGGCTAAAGGCGCCTTCGATCAGGGTCAGCACGATGCAACTGGTGACACTCTCGCGGTCGCGACTCCGGGAATGCTTGTTGCGATGGGGCTGTGGTCGAAAATCGGCGGCATCGAGCCATCAACACCCTTATTGGCTCAAGACATAGAACTCTGCCTGAAGGCACGAGCTCTTGGCTTCAGGGTCATCGTCGAGCCAAGGGCGAGAGTGCTCTCGTCCTCAGAAAACCTCAACGGTGCCAGTGAAGTCCGACTCGGCTCCAAGGCACTGAAAGCCGCTAAAGCTCACGTCCATCTTGCGACGATATTGTGGCCAGCATTTTTGCTGCCGCTTCTGTATCTGGCGATGCCACTGGTCGTGCTGCTGCTTGTGCCCGTGAACCTGATTCAAAAACGCCCCACTCGCATATTCGGTCAGCTCGGCGCCTGGCTCTATAGCTGGTTTACCTTGCCACAACGGCTTCGGGCTCGTAAGAAAGTTCGGCAGCTTGGCTCGATTGCAGCCTTTAGGGAACTTTTTGCGAGTAGGGAAGAGCTGAAAGAGCAACGCGAGAACCGCTACGAAGAGGTTTCTGAGCAACCAGCTACTGGTTCAGGGCTGTTTGCCAGCCAGTCAATCTGGTTGGCTCTGGTGCCACTGCTTGTCGGGTATTTACTCTGGCCGCAAGGGGCAATTGTTGGTTCAAAAATCACTCCACTGAGCTCAAGCTTTGCAGCGATATGGTCAAGCACCGGTTCTGATTTGCAGCAATACCTAGATGGTGTTTTGTTGCCATCAGACCCCTTCAATTGGTTCTATGCGCTGATCTCGCTAGTTTGGCCAGGGTCGCCCTCAGCAGCATTAGCTTGGTTCGTATTCTTAGCACCCGGTCTTGCTTTCATTGGAGCTTGGCTCTTGTCCTCAGCACTGAGCGGCAGCAACTCGGTTAGAAATGCGATTGCGCTCAGTTACAGTCTCGCTGCCCCAGTTCTTGTGTTGCAGCGTGAGGGCGGAATTGTCGAACTGGTTAGTTTTGCGTTTCTACCCTGGACGATTTTCCTTCTCACAAAATCTGCCCTCTCATTCAACCTTTCTCGAGCTTGGCGATGGCTGGGTCTTGCTGGGCTAACCGGAGCGGCTGTTGCCATTTCTAGTCCCATGCTTTTTGCCTTCCTAGTAGCTCTGAGCCTTGGGTTGAGCATTGCAAAGATTCGAAGAGCTGGGGTATTAATCTGGTTCTTCGTTCCCGGGGTGGCCCTTCTGGCTCCTTGGATTCAGCATCTGGTTTTGGTTTCTACCCCTGAACTTCTCACTGTTGGTTCTGTGGCTGCAAGAGATCCGATCAGTCTTTACGAGCAGGCGATCTGGTGGATTCCTCTCGCCATCTTGGCTCTTCTGGCGCTCACGCTTTCGATTGCCAACCTTAGGGTCGCTACTCCTATCTGGCTTGCGGCGGTTGCGCTGTTGTTTGCCTCCAGCTATCAACCTGTGGCTAGCTCAGAGCCTTTGCTTATTGCACTGTGGCTGGTGTTGTTGATTTTGATTGGAGTTGGTCTTGAGGCGCTAGGTTCGAAGGGCCTACTGGTGACCATCGCCAGCCTGGTTATAGTCCCAGCCTTGGTCTCGGGAGCCGTTTTTGGACTTCTAGGCGAGCGCAACTTTAGTTATGAGAATGATCGGGTGATGCCAGCACTTGTGGTGGCATCAGCTGACGTTAGCGATTCAATTCGAACGCTCCAGATAGAGGTTTCCGAGCAGGGTGTAGTCGCCGATCTGATTTGGGGCGATGGTGTTCATCAAAATGACCGCTCCCTGCTGTTCGAATTCATGAGACCTGAGTCCGAATTAGATGATCTAATCGCGCAGTTCGCCGGCTCGCTTTTGGCTGGAAATCCTGATGGAATCGAACAACTAAATCAGGTACTGGGTATTGACTTTGTCCTACTGACAGGTGACTCTGCTTCGGCGGTCGAGGCCAGAGTCGCGATGGACACACTTACCTTGTTGCAACCAGCGGGCCAAACCAGCTTTGGTCAACTTTGGTCAATGGCTGAGGCGAACTCGGCTCCAGTCGCTATAAATGAGAACTCCTCGTCCAAGCTGATTCAGCTCACGTTGCTTGCAGTTTTTGCCCTGCTTGCAATCCCAACAGCCGCCTCGATTAGGGGCCGAAAGTTAGTGGGGAGTCGTTGATGAAAATCGCCCTTAGAGCTTTCTTGGTCACTATCTTCTTGGCACTGATTGGGTTGCATTGGCAGCTCAATCCGAGCAGTACATTGCTTGAGCCTGTCGATAGAGCGAGCAAGGCAGTGAGTGTCGAACCGCTTCCGCTGATGGTCTATTGCCCGGGAGCGCTGGTTGAGGTCGGTGGCGTTTCCGGAGTAGAGCTGGGGAAGGTCGAACGTGTGGGCGAGGCGCTCGTCTCGGCGAGCTATGAATCGGGCTCACTTTCAGAGCTGCCACCGGTTAGTTCAACTGAGGGATTCTCGGCTATAGCCGAGCAGGGCGAACAATCGACAAACCTGATCTCTATTTTGCAAGCGCAAGCCATCGATCGCGAGCGATCGAGCGGCCTTGCGGCTACCTACTGCGCAAAGCCAACCGCTTCAGGTTGGCTACTCAACGGATCAGCGGTGGTCGGGTCCGAATCGGTCTTGATTGCGGCCAATCCAAGTGCCGTTGAAGCGTTGGTGGAGATTGATTTCCACTTCCAGGGCCGGATTGTTTCTGAGCGCATTGCTCTGGCTCCGCAGGAGAGGA
>CBFIEQ010000026.1:0-13946 GCA_965661645.1 uncultured Aquiluna sp. | reverse complement strand
CAGGTGACCTTGTAGTTATCAAAAGCCTTCCTCAAGTTGCTTGGAGGCCTGGGAGAGGGAACGATGATGTTTCTTGCGCCATTGTGGTAGAAACCCATCAGGTTCACTGTGAAGGCGAAGATGTGATACAGCGGCAAGGCCGTGAGCACTATCTCTTTGCCTCTGCGCATACCATCGCCACTGTGGGCAATCATCTGCAGGGTATTCATTACAAGGTTCCCATGGGAAAGCATTGCGCCCTTAGAGACACCAGTGGTACCTCCGGTGTACTGAAGAGCCGCGATTGAATCTAGGCCAATACCGTCAAGATACTTTGCCGAATTGGCAGAGTTACGCGCCTTCTTACCCTGAGACAAGGCGTCCTGGAACCAGGTGTGCTCGACAGTGATTTTCGGCAGTGACCTATTCCAGAAACGTTGAACCAGGCGAATCACACCAGCAACAATTACGGGGAAGAACTCGGAGATCTTGACAGTCACAACAGTCTTGATTTGGGTCTTTGGCAGCACCTCGGAAAGTCGGTCTACGAACATGTCGCTAACAATCAGCGTTACCGCTCCTGAATCTGAGAACTGGTGAGTCATCTCAGGGGCCGTGTATAGCGGGTTGGTATTTACTAAGACCAGCCCCGCTTTGAAAACTCCAAACGCAACAATCGGATATGCCAAACAGTTTGGCATTTGAACTGCAACTCGATCACCCTGCTTCAGGCCCAGCACCTCTCGCAGATACGAAGCGAAATTTTCAGCATGAGCGTCAATTTGCGCGTAAGTCAAAGATCCGTTCATTCCATTTGCCATTACCTGAGTAAAGGCTTTTTGCTTATCGAAGTTTGAGGCGGCAGAGGATAAGAGCTCTGCGAGGTTATTGAATCCTCCCCCATCGATGGTTTGAGGAACTTCTTTTGGATAGTGGGCCAACCAGGGGCGTTCAGTCATTTTTAGCTCTTTCGCCGTGGGCCACCGACGAAACGCCGCCGGTGGAGTCTTCCCCTCATAATACGCACACTTTGTCACCTTAGGTGTTTGTTATCGCAACAAAACACCCAACGACATGATGTCGGTCAGTCCTTTTTTCTGCGAAGCTTCTTCGCGGCTTCGGTAACCTCGGACTTGATCTCGTTGAATTGCTCGCGCGCCTCGGCTCGAACCTCGTCCAACCTCTCACGCGCCTCACCAAATCGGCCCCTAGCCTCTTGCCGAAGCTCCTCCGCGCGAGCCCTGAGCGCTAGGGCGTCCTCTCGCCACTCCTCCAACCGAGACCTCACGGACTCCGGTAGTTTTCCAATGGGAGCTAAATAACTCGGCTCGTTATCGAGTGTGGTGGGCTGACTCTCACCCACTCCCTGGTACAAGTCTTCGAAGATCCTCAAAGTACGTTCGATGTCATGCGACTGAATCAGATGAAGTGAGTTCTCGCTGAGGCGATTGAGCTCAGCTTGATCAGCCTCCAACACCAATCGCAGCTTGTTGGCCAGATCAACCGAGTCGTTCGGCTTGAAGAGATAGCCATTGTCACCATCGTGCACTAAATGTGGCAGCGCCATTGCGTCGGCACCAATTACTGGTCTACCAGATGCCATGGCCTCCATGGTGGCAATTGACTGCAACTCGGCAATTGAGGGCATCACAAACACTGTTGAGCGCTCATAAATCCCGGGGAGCTCCTCGTCTGTCACGTGGCCAAGGAATCTGACCCGGTGAGAAATTCCCAATCGATTGGCAAGTGCTTGAAGATTGTCCCGTTCGCCACCATCACCAACGAGTTCAATTACAAGTTCCGGGTGATCTTTCAACGAGGCGGCAGCCTCCAAAAGGATGTTGATTCGTTTCTCGTCATCTAGCCTGCCGAGGAACAGTGCAACTGGTTGTTTATTCTGAGTTGGGGTTTGATTGGCAAATCTGGATGCATCTATTCCGCAGCTAATTGCCAGCACTCCATCGAGCTTTGCGGCGTCTTCTAATAGCTCCGCAGCGCGCCTCGTGGGCGTGGTCACAGCATCCATCTTCCGAAGATTCCTGCCGGCATCAGCCCAAATTATGTTCATTGCTGCCTGGTGGAGAAACTTAGGTAGCAGCGAATACTTAATCAGATTCTCAGGCATTATGTGGTTGGTAGCTATCAGCTTGCTCTTCATGCCCCTTGCAGCGCGAAGAGTGAAGCGACCCACCATCATGTGGCTTTGGACGTGAATCGCGTCAGGCTTGACCTCTCGCAAAACCTCGCGGATCTTGCTCGTCATACCAAACGGAGTAGGCATCCGAAGCGTCTTGTGCTGAGGGAGCTTGTAACTCTTGAGTCTGTGCACAGTCATCGAGACGCCATCATGCTCCTCGGTCCGTGTTCCTGCCGTCTTGTCAAAACCTGGAGCAATGACGTGAATCTCGTGGCCGTGTCGAACTAGCCCTCCAGCTAACCGCTCAGCAAATCGAGCCGCTCCGTTGATGTCAGGCGCAAAGGTGTCGCAGGCAATTACTATCTTGAGGCGATTAGTCATCTCTACCTCTATTGTCCGTTAGCTGCGGGTGCACCCGGGCAAGCATATAGACACCGGCCATTGCTACAGCTCCTGCCACACTGAAACCAGCTATTTCAAAGACGCTCGCACCCTCGGCCTCGCCAAGAATCACAATCGCGATGCCAACGGCGACAGCCGGGTCGATTACAGTTAGGCCAGCGATTACAAGGTCCGGAGGTCCGGATGCGTAGGCATTTTGCACAAACCAACCACCCAGGGCTGTGGCGCCAATCAATGAGGCGACAGCTAGCAGAGTGAGCAGGTCGTAGTCCGCTTGGGTGATGCGAACAATTACGACCTTCGCGAGTGATGCGACAAAGCCGTAGAGAACCCCAGCCCCAAAGATGTAGTGCAGTGCAGATACTTTGCCCTTTGAGCGGAAGAACAGGATCCCAAAAACAGCCAATAGCGCGACAAGAACCCCAACTACTTGCAAGAGCTTAAAGTCACTCATCTGCACTTCAGTTGCGCTTCGGGAAGCAGCAAGAACAAAGCCGCCAACCCCCGCTGTTGTAATGGCGATTGCGACTAACGTCTTGAGATCGATTCGCACCTTGTAGATTCTTGCGTTCAACAAGGAGGTGATTATCAAAGCCAAGGCGCCAATTGGTTGCACGACAATCAACGGAGCAAAAGTAAGAGCCGCCAATTGAAACAAGATTGCCAGCACCAGGAAGGTTGTCCCAGTAAGCCAGCGTGGACGCCTTAGAAGGTCAAGCACCTGTCGAATGTGTAGAGAGCCAACCTTCGGCTGATCTGGCGCGTGGTGCTTAGTGACAGCATCATTCTGGAATTGAGCACCAAGGGCCAAAAAGACTGCCCCACAGATGGCCAATCCGATTGCGAGAAGCCGCAAGAATTCGGGTGAACTCAAACAATTCTCCTGTCGGTGCCAAAGCCCTAAAATCTTAGACCACCATGCCGTTGAGAGTCTGTAGATTGTTCTGATGCGAGTTCGAGAGATAGTAATTACGGGAGATCCAGTACTTCACAGCCGATCTCAGGATGTAGTTGAAATCAATGATTTCATCCGAAGCTTGGTCGATGACATGTATCTCACCATGGAGGCAGCTCCAGGCGTTGGACTTGCAGCTCCTCAAATCGGCATACCGCTTCGTATCTTTGTCTATGACTGGGAGGACGAAACAGGTTCTTACAGTGGCGTAGCGATAAACCCCAGACTTGAAGTCTCCGAACTCGAAAATCGCGATGCCGACCCCGACACCGAAACGGAAGGGTGCCTGTCTGTTCCTGGTGAGAGGTTCCCGCTGCTAAGGGCAGAATCTGCAACCCTGACTGCACTCGACATCGATGGAAACGAGTATTCAATCAAGGCAAAAGGGTGGCTAGCAAGAATCTTCCAACACGAATTTGACCACCTTGAGGGCATCCTCTACGTTGATCGTCTGGCACCGAACAACAAGACAAAGGCCCTGCAGGCGATTAGGGACAACGGTTGGGGAACCCCAGGTCAGGCCTGGGCACCAGGTCAAGACTTCCTAGAACCCTAGAGCCCTCAAACCAGCGGCAACCAATGCAGCGGCAGCGACAACGGCGATATAGGGAACTCTCAGAAATAGGAGCACGGCTGCCACAACCAATGCTGGGACGCGAGCATCAAGTTGCAGTTCACTTCCAATTGCGACTCCCTGAATAGCGACAAGTGCTGCAAGCAAGGTAATAGTTACTCGATCCGAGAAGGATCGCAGCTTAGGAGAGATAAACTTCTCTGGTATTACATATCCCAGCAACTTCCAGCTATAGACGGCAACAGATGCCATAACGACAGTGAGAATCAAGCCTTCCTCCCAATCGGCGCTAACGCAACGAAGGCTGCAACCAGAATTGGAAGCCCGGCAGGCAAAAAGGGGACGCAGACCAAGGCAACGCCGGCACCGAGAAAAGCCAGCAGAAGGTTCTCTTTCAACCTTGGCCATAACAGCCCCAGAAACGCCGCTGCAGCTGCAGCGTCAAGACCCCAGCTCTCAACAGAGCCAATTAGATTTCCGCCAAGTGCACCCAACAAAGTTGCTAGATTCCAGAAAACAAATACACCAATCCCTGTTAGCCAAAACCCAAGACGCCTGTCCCCGGGGGCCTCTTGAGCGGCGCTGACAGCATTCGATTCATCAATAGTGAGCTGCGCCTGCAGAAATCGCATTAGACCCCGTGGGCCAAACTCCGGCGCCATTCGCAAGGCATAGAAAGAGTTTCGAACACCCATCAACCAAGCAGACGCAATCGCTGTTACTGGAGCACCGCCTGCTGCGAAAACTCCAACAAAGGCAAATTGAGAAGCGCCGGAAAACATAAGAAGTGAAAGAAGCATCACGGACATCACGTCAAGTCCAGCTGCAACGCCAATTGCACCAAAGGAAACGCCGTAAAGTCCGGTTGCAAGAGCTACGGATAGAGATGTGGAAACAACAGCTCTCGCCATTTTCCTCCCACCAGAAGCTCCCCGGCTTGGACTCGAACCAAGAACCTATCGGTTAACAGCCGATTGCTCTGCCAATTGAGCTACCGAGGAATAGCGCCTGAGCGCCATCAAACATTAGCAGAAAATTTATGACTTCATAAGCGCTCTGCGCTCGGATTCCAATTCAACAAGCTGCTTCGAAATCGCCGCCTCAGCTTCTTGGTTAGCTCCAGGCTCTAATCTGCGAAGCGCTGCCATGAGATCCACCTTTTCCTGGCCAAGCGCTTGCAGCATCGCTCCCTTTACTACGCCCTTGCAATAACGCTCGAACTCCGTTTGCCCGTTCACGGGAAGTTCAGCGAGTGAAAGCTGTCGGATCAGCTCTAGCTGATTGCCATCAGCCTTGGTTGCGAGCAGGTTTGAGAAACCAGCCTCTCGTAATTGATCGCCATTCTGAACTGCCAGGTCTATCAGCGACTGGTACTGAGCTGATGAGAACCCTGCAGCGGCCATACGCTGGAGTTGATCAAAGCTAAAACTCTCTGGGCGCTGCAATAGGACCTCAAGAATCTGCCTTTCAAGGCGCTGCTGAGGTGAATCTGGTTCAGCTTTGGCGCTACCGGCTTGACGCATCGATTCAACACTTTGGTTCACCTGACTTCTGGCATCTCCCGATACAAGTCTTGCAACATCAGCCGAATCCAACGAAACCCAATCAGCCAGCTGCTTGGTGTAACCGGCCCTTAGTGCAGGATCAGCAATCTGAGCAACCACGGTGGAGGCAGATCTTGCGGCCGCAACTCTGGAGTCGAGATCATTCAAACTGAACTGGGAAATGCGATGCCGAATCACAAATTCAAAAAGTGGTTTCTTGCTCTCAAGCATCTGAGCGATTGCTGCATCCCCTCGTTGCTGTCGCAAATCTGCTGGGTCTAACCCGTCCGGTCCGGCCGCCACGAAAGTCAACGCATTGAATTTACTGCTGTCGCCATAAACCTTAAGTGCGGCTTTTTGTCCGGCAGCGTCAGGGTCAAATGTGAATACAACCGACGCTGGGTCTGATGACTGCCCTAAAAGACGGTTGATTAGCTTGATGTGCTCTTCACCAAAGGCAGTGCCGCAAGTTGCTACAGCGGTGCCGAAGCCCGCCAGATGGCAAGCCATCACATCGGTATACCCCTCAACCACAATCACCTGACGTGATTTGACTATTTCTTTTCGCGCCAGGTCCAGACCGTAGAGGACACTTGACTTGTGGTAAACAGGTGTCTCAGGGGTGTTTAGATACTTCGGACCCTGATCGTCCTCATATAGCTTTCTTGCACCGAAGCCAAGCACCTGCGAGTTTGCATCGCGGATTGGCCATAGCACTCTGCCGCGGAAGCGGTCATAGCCGCCCTTGTCGGACTCCATGGCTAGACCTGCCAGGACAAGTTCTTTGAGCTCATAGCCACTTGAAACAGCGTGGTTTATAAGATTTTGCCAACCCTTGGGTGCATAACCAATTCCAAAACTTGCTGCACTTTGGGCATCAAAACCCCTTGAAACCAAAAAATCCCTCGCCGTGGAACCCTCGTTCGATGCCAGTTGCTCTCGATAGAAATCAGCCGCAAGCTGGTTCAAGGCGAGGAGCCTCGAACGTGATGAGGTGTCCTCACCACCTTCTTCATACTGAAGTTGAAAATTAAACTTCTGAGCCAATTTCTCAACCGCATCCATGAAGCTCAATGACTCGATTTCCTGAACGAACTTGTAGACATCTCCTCCCGCTCCGCAGCCGAAGCAGTGATAAAAAGCGGGGTTGGATCGAACGTTAAAACTTGGAGTCTTTTCGCCATGAAAAGGACAAAGCCCCTTGAACGACCCAGCCGAAGCAGGTTTTAGTGAGATGTAGGACCCGACTACATCCACGATGTCAGCCTTAGCCTTGAGCTCTTCGATGTCTGACTGACGAACTCTTCCTGGCATGCTCAAATCCTAGGTGGTCAGCTTCGCATGAAGTGCGATTGCAGCCGGATCTGTCAGGGACGCCACTTGGTCAACAATCACTCGCTTTTTCGCCTGTTCAGAGCTGGCTCTTGACCAGGCCTCAGTGCCGATTGCGTCCAGGTTTTTACCATCGAGAGCAAACAAGGCATCGGCGAGCTCGATTAACAGCTTGCGCTGCCTTTCATAGAACGGCTGCCTGTCTCCATGGGTCATCACCGTAGCGGCAACGATTCCCTTCAACACAGCAATCTCACTTTTTACTCTCGACGGAATGATCACTCCAGCTCGATAACGAGTTAGTTTCGATTTAGATGCATTTTCCAAAATTGACTCAGTCGTTCGAGACACGAAAGACCCAATAAGGTCACTAGCCAAGTTCTTTAGTTGCGCCAAAGCTCTTGGCGAACCGTCAAAACTGTAGAGCCAGTAGTTGGACTCCCTGAGGTTATTCAAAGCCTCCTCAAGCTGAACCTTTGCCAGCAGACCTTCGGACCACTTGCCTACGTCTTCAATCAAAGCATCGTGCGCCAGTGGGTCCGACAACAACGCAGGATCTAAAAAGCCCTCAACAATCGCATCTTCAAAATCATGTACTGAGTAGGCAACATCGTCCGCAAAATCCATAATCTGGGCCTCGACACATTTCGCCCCCTCTGGCGCACCTTGTCGCATCCACTCAAACACTTCTTGATCGTCTTCATAAACGCCGAACTTTGTGGTGTTACCGAACTCGCTAGCTCTTCGCAGCGGCCAAGGATATTTAGTGGCTGCATCCAAAGACGCTCTAGTTAGGTTTAGTCCTCTGGAGTTTTCGCTCTCATCGTAAATCTTGGTTTCAAGCCGGGTCAGAATGCGGAAAGTTTGAGCATTGCCCTCAAAACCTCCGATATCTGCCGCCCAAAAGTTCAGCGCTGACTCTCCGTTGTGACCAAAGGGCGGATGGCCAAGATCGTGAGCAAGACAGGCCATGTCAACAAGATCTGGGTCAATCCCTAATGCGTTTGCCAACTCCCTGCCAACCTGAGCCACTTCAAGTGAGTGAGTGAGTCGGGTTCTGGCAAAGTCGCCCGAGGTGGGAGAAAGAACTTGAGTCTTAGCACTGAGTCTTCTAAAAGCCGCAGAGTGCAGAACCCTGGCTCGATCCCTTGAAAACTCCCCACGTGCTGGCATCTGGGATCTTGGCTGTGCGACATAACGTTCGCGATCGAAGTCCTTGTAGTCAGGCTCTTCAGTGGTTCGTTGATTCATCTCCTAACCCCCCGACACCGATAGCTCGGCAAGGTTAAGTGAAGAACGATGGTCTTCGCTCAGCTCTCTTGATGACAGCCAATTCTCAGGCAGAGCGCACGACTTGACTGACCCGAGTCGACCACGAGGTCCCTCTGCCTCTTCTCCAGGAAAGCCGATACTCGGATCAAGCTCACCCAACAGGTCCTTGGCATGCTGCAGAGACTCGACCTGTGCGAGCCGAGCTCTAAACTCACCACCGACCGGGTAGCCCTTAAAGTACCAAGCAACGTGCTTTCGAATGTCTCGTGAGGCTCGGTCTTCCTCGTCAAAGAACTCAACTAATAACTCCAAGTGACGAATGAAGCCTTCGGCAACCTCGCCGAGAGTTGGCATTGCGTAATCAATGTCTGAGTGATCTTCGCCTGCAAGGTACTTGGTGACAGCTTTCTCTAAATCGGCAAAGAGCCATGGTCTCCCAAGGCAGCCGCGACCGACAACCACTCCGTCAACTCCAGTTTGCTTCATCATCTGAACAGCGTCTGCAGCAGACCAGATGTCACCGTTACCCAACACTTGAACATCAGGAAGTGCGGTTCTTAGCTCCGCAATCGCGTCCCAATCCGCTTGACCGGAGTAGTACTGCTCGGCCGTTCTACCATGCAGGGCTACCGCGGTCACACCTGCATCCCTGGCAGCCTTACCGGCATCTAAGAATGTCAAGTGTTCATCATCAATACCCTTGCGCATCTTCACCGTGACAGGAATGTCACCAGCGGCACGGACGGCAGCCTTCACAATCGAGTCAAAGAGGTCAGACTTCCATGGCAGGGCGGCTCCCCCACCCTTTCGGGTAACCTTTGGAACTGGGCAACCAAAGTTCAAATCAATATGGTCGGCACGATCTTCAGCAACCAGCATCGTGACGGCCTCAGAAATGGTTTTTGGATCAACGCCGTATAGCTGAATGGACCGGATCTCTTCGGATTCATGATGAGTAATTAGCCTCATAGATTCCGGAGTTCTCTCAACCAGAGCGCGAGAAGTGATCATTTCGGAGACGTAGAGTCCGCCACCATACTCTCGACAAAGCCTTCTGTAAGCAGTGTTGGTTATTCCAGCCATCGGTGCCAGCACCACTGGCACCTCTATCTGGTGTGAACCGTATCTAAGCGCCAAACTACCCGCTCAACCTCTCAAACAGGTAATTCTTGATCTGTGAGAGCGCAACCCGTTCCTGACTCATCGAGTCACGCTCACGAATTGTCACAGCCTGATCGGTTGGCGTATCAAAGTCGACCGTGATGCAGAAAGGAGTTCCAATTTCATCTTGCCTGCGGTATCGACGCCCAATAGCTCCGGAATCATCGAACTCAACGTTCCAGACCTTACGAAGATCAGCAGCCAGTTCTTTGGCGATGGGGTTTAGGTCTTCGTTTCGACTTAGTGGAAGGATCGCAGCCTTGACCGGGGCAAGCCTGCGATCGAGTCTCAGCACCGTCCTAGTGTCAACCCCGCCCTTGGCGTTTG
Source organism: uncultured Aquiluna sp. (assembly GCA_965661645.1). Lineage (GTDB taxonomy): Bacteria > Actinomycetota > Actinomycetes > Actinomycetales > Microbacteriaceae > Aquiluna. Next base: position 4,263 of record CBFIEQ010000026.1, on the reverse strand, counting down.
GAGCTTCGTCCTCGGAGTATGCGTCCACCAGAAAAGCCATCAGTGATCTGGTTAGACCTGCCGCTGGTTCAATAACGAATGGTGTCCAGCGCTTTTCTTCGGTTGGGTCGAAGTAACTAAGGTCCACACCTGAAGCTTCAGAGTGAGTCCTTAGGTCAAAGTCTGTACGGTTTGCAACACCTTCAAGCTCACCAAACTCGCTGCCCTGGAAACCAAAGCGATATTCGATGTCGACGGTTCTCTTGGAGTAGTGCGAAAGTTTTTCTTTAGGGTGATCATATAGCCGCAGGTTGTCCCTATTGATGCCTAGATCTAGGTACCAGTTCAGCCTTTCGTTGATCCAATAATCGTGCCAAGTCTCATCCTCACCGGGCTTTACGAAGAATTCCATTTCCATCTGTTCAAACTCACGGGTACGGAAGATGAAGTTTCCTGGCGTGATTTCATTTCTGAAACTCTTACCCATTTGACCAATACCAAAGGGAGGCTTCATGCGCGATGCGTTAAGAACGTTATTGAAGTTCACAAAGATTCCCTGAGCCGTTTCGGGCCTCAGGTAGTGCATACCCGACTCGTCCTCAACTGGACCAAGCGAAGTCTTCAAAAGACCATTGAAGCTCTTAGGTTCAGTCCAGATGTCCTTGCTTCCACAATTTGGGCAGGCAATCTCTGACATTGAAGCCGGAGCGCGGCCCTTCTTCTCCTCGAAAGCCTCTTCGAGGTGATCTGCCCGAAAGCGCTTATGACAGCTGGTGCACTCAATCAAAGGGTCCACAAACGCTTCTACGTGACCGGAGGCTTCCCAGACTTTTCTGGGAAGGATGATCGAGCTGTCTAGGCCGACTACATCCTCGCGACCAGCAACCATCGACTGCCACCACTGGCGCTTGATGTTTTCCTTCAACTCGACACCCAAAGGTCCATAGTCCCAAGCCGAACGTGACCCACCATAGATCTCGCCCGCCTGAAAGACGAAACCCCTTCGCTTAGCGAGCGAAATTACCTGATCTAGTTTTGAGGCTGCCATTATTCTCCGAAAAGGCTCGAGGCGTGAAAACTCTAGTTTAGCGGGGCGTCAACGGCTGCCCCGAAGCGTCGCTGCCGGGTTTGATATTGCGAGATGGCCTCCCACAGCGTTTCACGCGTGAATTCTGGCCAGTACTGATCAACAAACAGATACTCGGCATATGAGGATTGCCAAGGCAAGAAATTACTAGAGCGCTTCTCCCCTGATGACCTCAAGAACAGATCGACATCCGGCATGTCGGGAACATACAGCTCCCGAGTAATAGTTTTTTCAGTTATTGACCCTGGCTTTAGCTTTCCGCTGGCAACCTTTTGTGCAATGTCATTTACAGCGTCGACAATCTCCTGTCGGCCACCGTAGTTCACGGCCATCGTGAGGGTGAGGCCGGTGTTCTTGGCGGTCATTTTCTCTGCTGCTCGAAGCTCTGAAATCACGGAGGGCCAAAGACGCTGGCTGCGACCAGCCCAGCGGATTCGAACATTCCACTCATCTAGTAGATCTCGTCTACGCCTCAGGACGTCTTTGTTGTAGCCCATCAGAAAACGAACCTCCTCAGGGGATCGCTTCCAGTTCTCGGTTGAAAAGGCGTAGGCCGTCAGGTTTGTCACACCAGCTTCAATCGCGCCGGCAACTACTTCCAAGAGAGCCGCTTCGCCAGCGATGTGGCCCTGTGTTCTGGTGAGCCCCCGTTGATTTGCCCAACGGCCATTGCCATCCATGACGATGGCGATGTGTTTTGGAACTGCAGCAAACTTTGGTGGCTTTCGGTCCTTGTCAAATAGAAGCGTCATACTCTCTCCACGTGTTGCAATGACTTCAGACCGCGTTCTAGCTGCCACTGCAGATAGGCGGCTATCACGCCGCTAACTTGAGTCCTGGTTTGGCCATCGGTGCCTCTAACCCCATTCCAGTCCCCTGCCATCAAAGACCGCATGTGGCCAAGGCCCTTCGGTCCTACGTTAACAGCCCCGGGCAAGGTGCAATCGCTGCAGCTCACCGCTCCTGAGTGTGTGGAAAACAACGTGGCCAGCTGACCGCAGGTGTGGCAAGAATCCAGCGATGGCACCCAGCCTGAGATCGATAGCGCTCTGAGTAAGTAGCTGTCCAGAACCTGGTCTGCTTGTTCATCAAAATTTGCAAGCGTCCTAATCGCGCCAATAACCAATAAATAGTGCTGCGAGCTGGAGCTTTCCCTGGTCAACCTTTCCGCAGCCTCCAAAATGGCGGTCGCAGCCGTGTACTTCGCATAGTCGGCCACAATCGAGGAACCGTAGTTAGCAAGTTGCTCGGCTTGCGAGACTGTGTCCAGGTTCTTACCCTCATACAGCTGAAGATCGGCCACCATGAACGGTTCTAGCCGTGCACCAAAGCGTGAAGAGGTTTTTCTGACCCCTTTTGCGACAGCCCTAATTTGACCGTGATTCTTGGTCAGGACAGTCAAGATTCGATCGACCTCGCCAAGCTTGTGGGTGCGAAGCACAATTCCTTCATCGCGATAGTGAGGCATCTAACTAGTATCGCAACGAAACCGCTAAATAAGGTTCAGGCTAGCGTTGGCTTCTATTGACCGCAGAGATCAGCGCCTTCAGTGAAGCGGTAGCGATGTCGCCATCAATACCTACTCCCCAAAGAATCTTCCCAGCTATCTCAATCTCTATGTAGGCAGCTGCAAGCGCGTCCCCGCCCTCACTCAAGGTGTGCTCGACATAGTCATTGAGCTTCAAGTCAATACCGCGCTGCGATAGAACTGAAATAAACGCACTGATCGGACCGTTGCCCTGACCGCTAGCGGTCATTTCTCCTGAGCCATCTCTCAGGATGACCTCCAAGGAGACGTTTCCATCCATCTCGGATTCGGTACGCATCTTCTTCAGTTCGAAACGACCCCACTTTTGATCGTCATTCTGAGCGGGTAGATACTCATCCTGGAAGATTCTCCAGAGCTCATCTGATGTGACCTCACCACCTTGTGAGTCGGTGTGATCTTGCACAACCCTAGAGAACTCAATCTGCAGCTTTCTCGGAAGATCCAGCGAGTGGTCGGTCTTCAGAAGATAGGCGACACCGCCCTTGCCAGATTGCGAATTCACTCGAATCACAGCTTCGTAGTTGCGTCCAACATCCTTTGGATCAATCGGTAGGTATGGAACGGCCCAGGTGAACTCGTCTACGCTCTTGCCCGCGGCGATCGCATCCTTCTCAAGATGCTCAAAGCCCTTTTTGATCGCGTCCTGGTGTGAACCAGAGAAGGCGGTGTAAACCAGATCGCCACCGTATGGACTTCTCTCGGGCACGGCCAACTGGTTGCAATATTCAACAGTTCGTTTGATCTTGTCGATATCGCTGAAGTTGATCATTGGATCGATTCCCTGGCTAAAAAGATTCAACCCCAAGGTAATAAGATCCACATTTCCAGTTCGCTCCCCGTTGCCGAACAAGCAGCCTTCAATTCGATCTGCGCCTGCCATGTAGCCAAGCTCAGCCGCTGCGACTGCGGTTCCTCGATCGTTGTGTGGGTGAAGCGAAAGCATGATCGAATCTCGCGGAGCCAGATTATTACTCATCCACTCAATCGAGTCGGCATAAACATTTGGCGTGATCATCTCTACCGTTGCGGGCAGGTTGATTATCAGTTTTCGCTCTGGGGTTGGCTTGATAATCTCCGCAACCGCATTGCAAACCTCGACCGCGTATTCCAACTCGGTGCCGGTGTAGGACTCGGGAGAATACTCGTAGTAGATGTCTGTGTCTGGAACGCTGCTCTCAAGCTCTAGGCATTTCCTGGCTGCATTCAGCGCAATCTCTTTGATGCCGTCTTTGTCTTGACCAAAGACGACTCGCCTTTGAAGCACCGAAGTGGAGTTGTAGAAGTGCACGATCGCACTTTTTGCGCCCCTAATTGATTCGTAGGTCCGCTCAATCAAGTGATCACGAGCCTGAGTCAAAACCTGGATTGTGACATCCTCAGGAATCCAGTTGTCCTCAATCAGCAACCGGACAAAATCGAAGTCAGTTTGTGAAGCCGATGGAAATCCAACCTCGATTTCTTTGTAGCCCATTGAAATCAAAAGCTTGAACATCTCGAGCTTACGCTCTGGGCTCATTGGGTCAATTAGCGCCTGGTTGCCATCTCGCAAATCAACCGCACACCACCTAGGGGCTTTTTCGATTCTCTTGGATGGCCAGCTGCGCTCGAAAGCCGGGATAACTATTTGCTGATGAAACGGGACGTAGCG
>CBFIEQ010000025.1:0-14263 GCA_965661645.1 uncultured Aquiluna sp. | reverse complement strand
GGAGAAGGCAAACCCCGGCCAGGGAGCAATCGTCATCGAAGACCCTGCCCTAAGTGAAGAGCTGGAGCCAGCCGAGACTTCAGAGCCAACTGAGACACAGAGCCCAAGTGGTGAGAACAGTGAGGCAACTGCCGAACCCACCACCGAACCAACTCCCGAGTCACTACCGGAGTGGGTGCAGGGCACCAACGCTTCAGTCACAAGCTGCAGCAAGTAGTTTCGTCACTTTGCCCAATTGCTAGTAGGCTTTACGGGTACTTGGAGACGTCGCATAGCCCGGTCGAGTGCGCCTCACTGCTAATGAGGTAGGGGCCTTAAAGCCCCTCGGAGGTTCAAATCCTCTCGTCTCCGCCATTGCTAGGCAACTTCTGGATACCTAGAACCATCTGAGAAGTTACCGAAGAGCTGGCCCTCACCACTGGTCACAGATTGAACGAGCAGGTCTCCACCCACGAAGCATCCTCTCCAGCTAGCACCCTTGCCACCAAATACCTCAGCCTTGTCACCGCGGCTTCTTGGTTTGTTGATGCCAAACTTAAAGGCCTGGGATTCCTCCCTGACTCGTTCGGCAAAGGCCATGTCATCGGTTGCCACCGATGACACCAGATTTCCGTTCGAGACATTCATGGCTGCAATCAGCTCAGCCTCGGTGTCAGCAAGGACTACGGAATCAAGAGGACCAAAAGGCTCTGAGTGGTGAATCGACCATGACTTTGGTGGCTCTAAGACTGTCCTTGGTGCGATGTATGCAGAGACATCTTGACCCTCCAAGAAGCTGCCTGAATTTAGAGAACCCTTGAATAACGGCACGCCACCGCGACTGATCGCCTCGTTGAAGGCCTCGTCGAGCTCGGTGGCCTTCTTTGACGAGATCACTGGGCCAAAGTGAAGATCTGGGAAGTCATCCTTTGGATCCTCAACTGCGAGCGGGTGACCAAACCTAAGGTTTTTCACGACCCGGGTATACATCTCCAAAAACTCAGGGAAGAGATCTCTTTGAACCACATATCTTGGGTATGCGGTGCAGCGTTGCTTTGCATACTCAAAGCCCTTGGTGAGGTGTGCCGCAAGCTCATCCCAGTTCGAGTAGTTCCAAATGCCCCAGGAGTTCAAGCCTTCTTGCTCAAGGATGTGGCGAGTGGCAAGAGAGGTTAGCGAGCTGGCCGCAGCGCGGCCATTGTTTCGACCACCAACAAAAGCCAGTGCACCAAGGGAGGGTGAGGTGACAAGTGCTGAAGAGAGCTCGGCACCCGATCCCGAGATCAGCGTCACCGGCAATCCAGCTTGGGCCATCAGGGCGTGGGAGAGCGTGAGTGCGTGGAAGCCACCCTGGGTTGGGGTCTTGGCGATGACAGCGTTGCCAGCAAGCAGCTGAACGAGTTCTGCATGCACCAAAACACTCAGTGGGTAGTTCCAGCTTGCGATGTTTGAGATCGGACCTTCGAGTGGAGTTCTACCCTGCATCTGACGATCAATCTCGTCCAGGTACCACTCGACGCCCTCGATGCAGCGATCAACATCAGCACACGCCAACTTCCAAGGCTTTCCAATCTCCCATAGCAGCAGTAGCGCGATCGTGTCGCGGTGCTGCTTTAGGAGCTCAACGGCCTTCTTGACCCGGGTCTTGCGCTCATCGAGATCAACCTTTGACCAATCGGCATCCATCTTCGCGGCCTGAGCAACGGCAACCTCAGCGTTTTTGAGATTGATCATGGAAGGGCCGATGATCTCCGACTGATCAACTGGAGTCTTGTGTTTTTGCTGATTGCCCAGCACGACCCACTCGCCACCGATGAGGTTGCGAATTGACTGCTGATCGAATGCTTCTGGAGCCGCCTTGCGCGCCATTGCGTACGCGGAAGCGAAGTCTGTGCCTGCTTTAAGCTTGAGTCCCATTTGTCTGTGAACTTACTGAGCATTGTTTTTCTTCCCAAGAACCTCGGGCCAAAAGGAGTTTCTGAAGACTTTTTCCAACAGCACTGCAAAATTATGCAGGGCGATGGCTGTCAGAAACGCATAGTAGAAGCTCCGAGGCCAGTCTTTTGCTGGGTTATCAATTCTCCATTTGATACACAACTTGGGCTGATGTGAGTGACATAAATCGAGGCTCTCTTGGCAAAACCAACTAGCGACAACTAAGCCTTTCTTGGCTTCACCGAAGCTTCGAAGAGGCCTATTGATAAGCCTCGAAACTGCCCCTTTAGTCACCGCAGGATTTAAGCTAGACTCTTGCCTTGCTACCAGCGCTTGTGGCTCAACGGATAGAGCATCTGACTACGGATCAGAAGGTTGGGGGTTCGAGTCCCTCCAAGCGCACAAAACCCGAGAAGACTTCACAACTTCTCGGGTTTTTATTTAGCCACGATTCTTAGCTGGCTGGGTATCCGGTGCGACTAACCGGGCTGCTCTCATCGCGCCAGCTTTTTGGCTGAACCTGATTGTTTGCAACTTGCTTGCGGTTTGGTCGTTCAACCTTGATTTCAGTTGGCAGAAGTTCTCGACCGCTTTCCTGTTTATCAACAACTACCACTATTCGACCTTCTTTCCCTCAGAAGAGGGCCTTTTCCTTTGGGGCAGAGTTATTTAGTCGGCATCAACCCGAACTAGACGCCACAGTCCCCATGCCACAACCGCACCAATGAGTGGAGCGACAATGAAGAGCCAAACCTGAGACAGAGCATCGCCGCCTACAAACAAAGCTGGTCCGAAAGACCTAGCTGGGTTGACCGAGGTTCCGGTTAGTGGGATGCCGACGATGTGGACAAGAACAAGTGTGAAGCCAATCGCCGCTCCCGCCATGGTGGCATTCGCGACCTTCTCAGTGACCAAGAGAATCACCAAGACAAACACCGCGGTCAGGATCACCTCAAGCAGGAATGCACCGGTGAGGTTGATGGCTCCGTTGTCATATGCGTTGGTGCCAAGTGCTCCGGTGTAGTCGGTGACTCCGAATGAGTTGACGAAGGTTGCCAGCAGGCCAGCCCCTGCAGTAGCGCCAAGGAACTGAGCAACCCAGTAACCAACGGCATCGCCAATCGAGAGCTTCTTGGCAAGTAGCAAACCTAGGGTGACCGCAGGGTTGATGTTGGTTCCTGAAATGGGTCCTAGGGCATATGCCAAAACAAAGACAACCAAACCAAATGCAAAGGCGACACCCAACACCCCGGCACCAGGGCCTTGGCCCGTGGTTCCGACCGATGCACCGATGCCAAATACAGCTGAGCCAACCGCGAGAAAGACCAGGAAGAAGGTTCCTAGAAATTCTGCAGCGTATTTACGTGATGAGTTCACTTTTCTCCAATCGAGTAAAACCTGGCTAATTTTATTTTTCGATTGACCAAAGTCTCTGGAGGCGAGTAATGCGATTTCTTTCTTGGTTTTCAATTGATTCCCCCGTGGGAACAAATCCCATGCCTCTTAGGTAATTTGAGCAGCTAGAGCCTGAACTCAATCTTCTTTGCGTCCATGATCGCCTTGATGCGGGCGATTGCTGATTTGCCCAGACCCTTGAGTGAGTTGAGCTCTTTCAAACTGATTCTTCTCAGGTCTGAGACTTTGTAGAGCTTGGCATCTATCAGCGCTTCCCTGGCAGGTTTAGAAAGACCTATTTTTCGCCACTCGCTGTCGTTGGCTTCGTAGTGATCCAACGGTCTTTGACCCTTGGACTTTTCTCGAATCGCTTTTGCCCGCTTGGCCATGCGCTCAAGTTTAGGAGGGGTGCTGGCTAATAGCCTGCGAGCTCCTCAACCGATGATAGAACTCGGTGTTCACCATCTGCAGTGATCACAATTTCAAACTGAGGTTTTCCGGTATCAATCTTTAGGCGCAAACTCTGAGCCCCGTTTTCCCAGCTCAGCTCCATGGATGCATCGCCTGTGACCTTCCAGGAGAAGCTACCTGCAAAGGCCGGGTGCTTTCTCAGCCTTGCAAGGGCGATGATTGCCTGGGTCACGGGCTGAGAAAGCGCTGCTTGAATCTCGTCCGGGGTGTAGTGGTGACGGTTTACGTCTCTGCCCTGGTCGGTCTTTTGAAATAGTTCGCGATCATCCATGCCATTTAGTAGTCCGACGTAGTAGACCTGTGGTTCGCCCGGCAAAAAGAATTGAACCGCACGCATCAATACATACCCGGTGTCATTGGCAACGATGTTTGGCAGCGTGGCATTGATTTGGTGGGGAAGGGTGAACCACTGTGGAACAACGCTTGCAATTGCAGAGTGGCCACCGGTGTTCTTCTCAGCGACTTTAAAGATGTGCGCCATTTCATCCTGGGTGATGAGTCCTGGGCGACCACCAATCGGGCCGCCATCAATCACTCCGTAGCCGTCGTGGGTGTCTAGAACATTCAGACAGTTGTTTGGCCTTATCTTGAACCAGTTGTCCAGTCGGTCGACGGTGCCAGTGAAGAGTGAGTGCAAAAGTAGCGGTGCGGTTTGAAAGTCATAGATCAGATCAACCAGCGGCGCAATCTCAAGCTGCTGTGTGTAGTGGGCATGAACCTCAACCAAAACCCGCATGTCATAGGAGTGAATTAGATCTGTGATCTCTTTCACGAACTCAAGGGTCTCAGGGGTCATGAACGAATCGGTGCCAGGGGTTTTCACCGCATATCCAACGGCATCGAGGCGAACCACCTTCACGCCACCGGATTTGAGGGCCTCAAGCACCCTCTTGAGATAGTCCATGCCGCGCTCGTGCTTGATGTCGATGTCAACCTGACTCGGCATAAAGGTTGTCCAAACCAGCCTTCTCTCACCGGCAACCTCATAGGCGGTGAAGGGGAAGCCTGGGCGAGGGCGATAGAAGGACGTGATTTCCTGTTCGCTTCCACCGTTTGGAAAAACGGTGTCGAAGGTTAGGAACATCCCGGCGTACTGACTCGCATCTCCCTTTTCTTGCCAGTCCAAAAACTCTGGCGAGAGGTTCGAAGCGTGGTTCACGATTAGATCAGCGGTGAGCTCGTGAGTTTCAGAGATTCTCTTGAAATCGGTCCAGTTACCCAATCGTGGATCAACCTGGGTGTGGTCAATGGGGTCAAAGCCGGCATCGTCACCGTCGTAGGGGTGGAAGAACGGCAACACGTGGATGCCATCGAAATCTTTCAGGCTGGTGGCCAGCAGTTTCTCAATCTCGGCAAGGCTGCCACCGACCCTTTCGGCATAAACCAAGATGCTGGTGCCTGACAACGCTGCCTCCAATAAAAATCACAAAGGATTACTAACGAAGCAAGAATACTCGCAAAATTGTTAACGCTTACAGCTGGAATTTACTTTTTGGCAGTGAGCGGCGGGCCCGCTCAGTTGGAACGCGCTGGACCAATCTGCTTGCAAACAATCTGCGCTGATCCCAGCACCGCGGGAATGCCGCCCCCTGGGTGGACAGATGCACCAACTCGATAGAGCCAGGGCCTAAAGGGGTTGTGGTACTGGGGGTTGTGGAATGGGCCAGATTGCCAAAGTGGTTTGGTTGCCCCATACAACGCACCGCCCGGAGCACCCCAACCAGCAAAATACCCGGGGTCTAAAACCGCATAGTCCTCAAACAGCTCGGTGATTGGAGCATCTAGGCCAAGCAGCTTTGAGGCTCGCTCGATCTCTTTTTTGACCCAGTCAGATTCGAGGGTGTAGCCATTGCCATCGGCGGGTGCTGTGAGAAGCAGTGCAACGGTTGGCTTGTCATTCGGGTAGATCTCGTTCGCCTTGTAGTAGTTCACAAACATCATGGTTTGCTTTGGTGGTATGCCCTCGTGCAGTGAGGCATAGAGCTCACTTGGGTCATCTGGCATCACCACTGAGTGGGTTACTGTCTCGGGTGGCAAATCCTGCTTCAAGACCGCGTAAATTGCAACACCTGAGCAGCTGCGCTTTTTGGCAAGCTTCTTAGGTTTCCCACTCATTAGGTGCTTGAGAACCTGAGGGTCCAAGGAGCTGACAATGGCATCGGCCTTGTAATCGCCAACCTCGGTGAAGACCTCTTTTTTGCGAACTCGCAACACCCGCTCACCGAGGTGGATGTCGGCACCGGCATGCCTAGCCAATCTTTCTAGTGCGAGGGCTATCTCATTTACTCCACCAACTGGAACTGAGATTCCATCAACCGCCATGATCGCTGTCATAGAGGCATAGAGCGCGAGGGTGTCTTTTGGAGAAACACCTGCATTGAGGGTGTGGATAGAGATCAGCTCTCGAAGACCCTCCGGCATCCACTTCAAGCCGTTGACATAGGCATCGGTTGTGAGCCGCAGGCCGTATTTAGAGGTGATTCGTCCAAGGGCTGGAAGTGTCGAAAGATCGGTGGGTGCCTTGGTCAGCAGCTTTGTGACATCCGGAGTCAATGGAGCGTGGTCCTTGGCAAATCTTTGCCATGGCTCGAACCAGGGGTGATCTTCTTTGACTGGCAGGTCACTGACCTCGCCCCTGAAGAAATACCGACCAAGCTCATTGAGCTTTACGAGCTCGAGGTTTGCAATCTCTCTGGCGACGCTCTCGCCGAAGGAGTCGTAGCTGTCAAAGAGCTGCTCTAAGACTCCTGGGAAGGTGACAAGTGCAGGACCGGTGTCCATTCTTTGACCTGCAACCACAATTCTTCTGGACTTGCCACCAACCCAGGTATTGGCCTCAAGGACAGTGACCTCGTGGCCAGCTCGCGCGAGCAGTGCGGCGCTCGCAAGACCCGAGAGCCCCGCTCCTAAAACAACAATCTTCATTTAGGGATACACCCCAAAGGTGATGCCCGCCACCAGCTGCACTCCGGCAACGGTGCCGGCAACGTATGGAAAAGCGATCGAGTACTTGTAGAGATCATGGGCCTTTTTTGGGGTCGGGTCTCTAAAGATGCCGAATACCAACAAAAAGGCCAGCGCCGCATTGGCGATAGCCAACGGGATGTTTACAAAAGCAAAGAACACCGTTGATACCGCCCACCAAAAACTCGACCAGATGGCGGTTTTGGTGGGGCCGAGGTGAACGGCCGTGGTGATGATTCCGGTGTCACTGTCCTGCGGAATATCTTGAATGGCGTCATAAGCATGCTTTGCGATTGACCATGCCATCAGGCCAATGACCGCGAGCCAGACTGGCTCGTGGCCAAGCGCCAATGGAACGAAGGCCAGTGGGAATGCGTAGTCGGTGTTCGAAAATGCGTCCAGGTATTTTCTGGCCTTGAACCTCAGGGGAGGTGCTGAGTAGAAGGTGAAGAACAGGCTGTAGGCAACCATCCAGGCAACTGCCTGCCAGGGCAACGTGATTGCAAAGTAAATAAGGAAGGGCACGTTGGTTGCAATCACGCCGATCCAGATTGGCTTCACCTCGTGAGGATATATATGTGCACCCTCATAGGAGCCCTTGCGAGCGTTGATGTTGTCAGTTTCCTGATCGAAGATATCGTTGATGCCGTAGATCAAGAGATTGAAGGGGAAAGTCACCCAGATCAAGATCGGAATGATGGCCGGGGTAAAGAGGTACCCGGCCAGCCACATGCCCATCACGGTCGTGCCGATCGTGTTTACCCAGAGCACGGGTCTTGAGATTTCGATCAGCCTTTTCAACACCTCACAAGCCTACGCCCCAGTTCTCCACAGACCAGAACCTTTCCGCTAGTGGACTAACCGGACTAAGGTTAGGTTCATGGTTATGACAGTGAACATGCATGAGGCAAAGACGAACTTTTCAAAGCTTGCCAAACTGGTGGAGCAGGGTGAGCAGGTATTCGTCGCGAGAAACGGCAAGGTAATCATGAAAATGGTTCCAATCCAACCAGGTGAGCGCACGGTCCCTCGGGACTTCAGTGTTATCCAAGGAACCATGGGATACATCTCCGATGAAGAGTGGGAGAAGCTAGACCAAGAGTTTCTCGATTCCATTGAATATGGCGAGTGGGATGAATAGCGGCTATCTCCTGGACTCTCAAGTTTTGATGTGGATAAATGAGAGACCCAGTCGAATCGGCAAGCAAGCAATGCAACTGTTGAAGTTCCAGGATTTGTACTACTCAACTATCTCGATTGCTGAGCTCGGCTTCAAGTCGAAGTCTGCCAAACTGGCCTTTGGCCAGGCAGACGTCATGCGTTGGCAAGACAGCGGTATCGGGGAGCTGTCATTCGGTCGCTCCGCGGCAATCGAGTTCGCAAGCTTCCACAGCCACCAGGTTCCCGATCCGATGGACCGTCAAATCATGGCTGTGGCAAGGGCCAACGGTCTCGGGCTTATCACTTCAGATCGAAGGATTCTCGGGCTGAAGTTTGATTGGGTAATTGACGCGACAACCTAGACTTGTCTAAGTCTTAGGAGCGCAAGTGTCAGAAACCCGTCAGGTAAAACCCAGAACAGAGGGCTGGACTCAGCGCAAGGACGAAAGCGGTAAGCCGCTCTTGCAGTTCTCCGAGGTGAAGCGCGGCAAGCCACCGATTCACCTAGCCGATTTCACGATCGACCAGCGCCAGGAGCGAATCAAAGAACTCGGCATTCCAGGCTTTAGAGCAAAACAGCTTTCGACACATTACTTCTCTCACTACACAACCGACCCAGAAGAGATGACCGACCTTCCCAAGGAAGGTCGCCACGAACTCGTTGAAAAGGTTTTTCCAACCTTGTTGACAGAGGTCAAAAGACTGCAGACCGACAACGGTGACACCATCAAGTTCCTTTGGCGGCTGTTTGATGGCGCGCTGGTTGAGAGTGTTCTGATGCGGTATTCAAACCGGATCACTTTATGTATTTCTTCGCAGGCTGGCTGCGGTATGAACTGCCCGTTTTGTGCCACCGGCCAGGCCGGCCTCACCAGAAACATGTCCGCCGCTGAAATCGTGGATCAGATCGTACGTGCCAACAAGGCCATCCAAAATGGTGAGCTTGGACCCAAGCGTCACGATGAAGAGAGGGTTTCCAACATCGTCTTTATGGGCATGGGTGAACCACTTGCGAACTACAAAGAGGTGATGAGTGCACTCAGAACCATGGTTCAACCGCAACCAAATGGGCTTGGCATGAGTGCAAGACACATAACGGTCTCAACTGTTGGCCTTGTCCCATCAATCAAGAAGCTAGCCGATGAGTCACTACCAGTCACCTTCGCCCTTTCGCTGCATGCCCCAGACGATGAGCTGAGAGACGAACTGATTCCAGTGAACTCAAAGTGGAAGGTCGATGAGGCCTTGGATGCCGCCAGGGAGTATTTCGAGAAGACCGGCAGACGAGTCTCGATCGAGTACGCATTGATCAAGGACATGAACGATCACAAGTGGCGAGCGGAGCTTTTGGCAAAGAAGCTCAACGAGCGAGGTAAGGGCTGGGTCCACGTGAATCCAATCCCTTTGAACCCAACACCTGGATCAGTCTGGACCTCATCAACCAAAGAGCAAATGAACCTCTTTGTTGACACCTTGGAATCTCTCGGCATCCCAACAACCTTGCGCGACACCCGCGGCAAAGAGATTGATGGTGCTTGTGGGCAGTTGGCTGCAGCTGAATAGTTGTTTTTCTGTCTAGACCCCCTAGACTATTAGCCATGACTGAGATTGAATTCGGATTAGACACTTTTGGGGACATGTCACTCGATGACAACGGCAACCCTAAAACTGCCGGGCAGGTTCTTCGCGATGTGGTGGAGCAAGCAAAGCTTGCTGATGAGCTGGGTCTTTCTCATTTCAACGTTGGAGAGCACCACCGTGATGACTTCGCAGTCTCTTCACCCGACACAGTTCTGGCAGCGATAGCTTCTGTTACAAAAAACATTCGGTTAGGTTCGGGCGTCACTGTTCTCTCCTCCGAGGATCCGGTTCGCGTCTACCAGGCCTTTGCAACACTCGACGGGCTTTCTAATGGTCGCGCTGAGATCACTGCTGGCAGGGGATCCTTTATTGAGTCCTTCCCGCTGTTTGGTTATGAACTTCAAAACTACGGCGAGCTTTTCGAGGAAAAGCTCGAGCTACTAGTTGAGCTAATCAAGGAGCAGCCGGTGACCTGGTCCGGCAGTATGCGCGCACCATTGGTAAACCAAGAGGTTTACCCAAAGACGGAGGGTGGCGCTATTCCATTGCGAGTAGGAGTTGGCGGCTCCCCAGAGTCTGTGATCCGTGCAGCAAGATTAGGGATTCCAATGGCACTAGCGATCATTGGCGGCGACCCTGCTCGCTTTGCCCCATTCAGACGTCTATATGCAGAGTCCCTTGAAAAGCTTGGTCAACCGCAGCTGCCAGTCTCAATCCACTCTCCTGGTCACATCTCCGACACTGATGAGCAGGCAATCGAGGAGCAGTGGCCCCACTACGAGCAGATGTTTGGGCGTATCGGCCGAGAGCGCGGCTGGGGACCAACCACCAAGATGCACTTCATTTCCGAGGTGCAGGGCGGATCGAGTTATGTCGGATCGCCTGAAAAGGTCGCGAAGCAGATAGTTCACGCCATTAGAAGCGTTGGTGTAACCAGATTTGATTTCAAGTATGCCAACGGTCCAATGCCGCACTCGAAGCTGATGAAATCCATTGAGCTATATGCGACCAAGGTTGTCCCCTTGGTCAATGAAATGCTGGTCTCTGAGGATGTTTGGGCGTAAGCCTGAGCCCATTTTTCCGAGACTGTAAATTTCGTAAATGTTCGCCGATGTTCAAAAATGTTCGTTTGTGATTATTTTGTTATGAAATGAAACCTTTTCCCCTCTTTGGCGGGTCTATTGTTTGTTGTAAGAGTCCAAATAGGAGGTTCAATGTTGAACAAAATCGCAGGTCACGAAGTTGACCGTCGCCTTGTACTAAAGGGTGCGGCAGCTGGTGGTCTAGGTATCGCCGGTGCAACAATGCTCGCCGGTTGTGCACCAGGTAGCTCAGGTCCAATCTCATTCGGTGCCCGCACCGTTGACGAGTCACCAACAATCCAGCTTCAGGGATTGGTTGACGCCTACGTTGCCAAGACTGGTAATGAGGTTAGTTACAACGCAACCGAATCAAACGCTTTCCAGAACAACCTCTCGCAGTACCTGCAGGGAACCCCAGACGACTGCTTCCAGTGGATGGCCGGCTTCCGTATGCAGTTCTTTGCTGAGCAGGGACTTTTGGTTGACATCTCAGATGTTTGGGATGAAATCGGAGACCAGTACGACGAGAGCTACAAGATTGCTTCAACCGGTCTAGACGGCAAGCAGTACTTTGTTCCTCAGAGCTGGTACCCATGGGGCCTTCACTTCCGTAAGTCAATGATGGCCGAGATCGGTCTAAACCCAGATGACATTTATAACTGGGATGACTTCATGGCAGCACTTGAAGAGCTGAAGGGCCAGGGCCTAATCGGTCTAGCTGCAGCTGACAAGGGTGGCTGGGAAGCAATGGGAACCTTTGACATCCTGAACGCTCGAATCAACGGCTACCAGTTCCACGTCGACCTTCTTGGTGGCCGTGAGAAGTGGACCGATGACCGAGTCAAGGAAGTCTTCCGTCACTGGGAGATGCTGCTTCCTTACCAGAACACCAACGTCCTAGACCTTGAGTGGGACGGCGCAATGCAGTTGCTACTGCAGAAGCAAGCCGGTTTCTTCATGAACGGTTCATGGTTCGGAGCTAACTTCCTAGAGCAGAGCCAGGAAGACTACGACGACCTATGGATCGTGCCATTCCCAGAGATCAACCCAGACCACGGTCGCGACACCATTGACGCACCTATCGATGGCTTCTGTGTTGCCAAGAATGGTTCGAACAACGAAGGTGGCAAGGACCTAATCAAGTTTGCTGGAGACATGGAGGGTGTTCAGGCCATGCTCGACACCGGCATTCCAATGACCTCGGCAAACAAGGGCCAGGACACTTCAACCTACGACGCTTTCCAGACCCAGCAGCTTGCTGTTATGGGTGAGGCGAAGTACATCACCCAGTTCCTAGACCGCGACACCCGCCCTGACTTTGCTGGCCCAGTTGTTGGCCCAGCTCTACAGAGCTGGTTCAAGGACCCAACAAGCACTGACTCAATCCTTGAGTCACTGCAGTCACAGTGGGACGCCCTACCTCCGCTATAAGGCTGAGTTAGATAAACAGCATATGAGTAAGGTTGAGGCGGCGGCGCCGCCGCGAGTAATTTCCTCGCAAAAGCGCCGCCGTTTCTTCTCTCGAAACGACAAATTCACCCTCGGGATTTTCATTGGAATCCCAACCCTTCTGCACGTAGGTTTGGTTTGGTTCCCAGCACTGGCAACCATCTACCTATCTTTCACCTACTGGACCGGAATCAATCCCGAAGACATCGTCTGGGCCGGCCTCGCAAACTACGAGAACATCTTTTTCAACACTCCGATTTTTTGGGAAGCCCTAAGGGTCAATGCCATCTGGCTCGGCTGGTTCTTCCTTATAGCAACGCCACTTGGCGTTTTGCTGGCCTATCAAATTGACCGCGAGATTCGTGGCCACAAGTTTTACCAGTCTGCCTACTACCTTCCTGTGGTCCTATCGCTGGCTGTCACCGGAATCATCTGGAACTTCCTGCTTCGCCCAGATGGTTTTGTGAATGGCCTTTTGGGTAGAGACATCACAAATGCAATTTCCTTTTTTGGAGATGATCGCTACAACATTTGGGTGATCATGATCATGGCCTCCTGGCGCCACATCGGCTACATCATGCTGTTGTATTTGGCAGGTCTGAAGGCTGTTGATGCGGCTCTGCGTGAAGCAGCAACCATTGATGGCGCTACCGAGTGGCAGACCTTCCGCAAGGTTGTCTTCCCGGCGATGAGGCCGGTGAACATCATTGTTTTGGTTATCACAATCATCGAGTCGCTTCGTGCCTTCGACATGGTTTACATCATCTATGGCTCATCGGGCGGTTTGCCGATTCTTGGTGTTTTGGTGTTCAACAACATCGCGGGTGAGGGGGCATCGATGAAGGGTGCTGCCTATGCGGTGATCCTGTTCTTGCTTTCGATAGTGCCGATCATTGCCTATCTAAACCAGCAGTTCAAGGAGGACGCAAAGTGACCAGCGTGAACCTTGAAGTTCAAAACGAGAAAGAAAAGCGCAAGAAGAAGCTGCACGCGCAGCAGATCAAAGATCGCTTCATATCGGTTTTCATTGGCTTTTTTGCACTTGCCTGGATCTTCCCAATTGCCTGGACCCTTTGGTCATCACTCAGGCCATACAAGGAGATTCGTGCTGGAGGTGTCTTCTCCCCACCACAAGAGCTTGGCTTCTTTAACTACGCCGAGGCAATCGACCGGATGCAGCTGCCTCAGTACTTCTGGAACACGGTCGTCATCACTCTTCCAGCAGTGTTCTTGATCCTGCTCTTTGGTTCACTAATTGCGTTTGTTGTAACGAGGTATTCGTTCAAGTTCAACGTGGCAATGCTTTTGTTGTTCACCGCCGGAAACCTGCTACCAGCACAGCTGGTGTTTATCCCAGTGTTCAAGATGTATTTGGCCATTGGTGATGCTGTTGGCGACCGCAGATTCCTTTATGACTCACCACTGGGTGTGATTCTGATTCACGTTGCATTCCAGATGGGCTTCGCAACCTTCGTGCTGAGCTCCTATATGAAGACCATTCCAAAAGAGATTTCAGAATCCGCGATGATGGACGGCGCATCGGTGTTCCGCCACTACTTCACCGTGATCTTGCCGCTATTGAGGCCACCACTAGCCTCACTGGGTGTTCTGATGACGACCTGGATCTACAACGACTTTTTCTGGGCGCTGGTGTTGATGGCAACAGATAATAAGCGGCCCATTACTTCCGCGCTGGGGAGGTTGCAAGGTGAGTTTGTCACCGATTACAACCTGCTTGCGGCGGGGGCGATGATTGCTGCCATTCCAACGCTGTTGGTGTTCTTCATCTTGCGCAAGCAGTTTGTCTCCGGTCTGACCCTGGGTGCCACCAAGGGCTAAGCACCCATCGAGCCTCTAGGCTAAGTAAGAGTTTTTACTAAGGGGTATTTCGTGCGCACTTTTCTAGATGCCGTTCGCTATCGATTCGACAACCTGATGTCCAAGGGTCTTTGGTCTCTAATCGGGTTACTAACACTGGTGACCACTGTCTTTGTTCTAGTTATGACGGCACTGGTAATGCTGTTCTCCTCCTACCCGGTTGAGGGCGAGAGCGTTGGCGAGATGATCTGGTTTAGCCTGATGCACGCTCTCGACCCAGGAACCGTGGTTGGTGCTGAGGGGCTTGCCTATAGAGCCATCATGCTGATCACCACCTTTGGTGGCCTGGTGTTCCTAGCTGGCTTGATCGGAATCGTATCTGGGGCTTTTGATTCCAAGGTCGAAGATCTTCGCAAGGGCAGAAGCCG
>CBFIEQ010000024.1:0-15282 GCA_965661645.1 uncultured Aquiluna sp. | reverse complement strand
CAGGTTTCAAAGCCGGTTGTGATGGCAACTCGGCGAACCTGTTTCACTCTTGGCGTTGAACTGGCACTTGCCTCAGATGTTGTTATTGCAGCGACGGATTCTAGATTTGCGCAGCTTGAAGTCGCTAGAGCGATCTTGCCTTTTGGCGGCGGAACAATTCGGTTCCCAAAGGTTGCCGGTCACGCAAACGCGATGCGATACCTATTGACTGGAGATAGCTTCGGATCCGATGAGGCACTGCGCATGAACCTGATCACCGAGGTTGTTGAGCCGGGTGTCGAATTTGACCGCGCACTTGAAATAGCTCAGGCAATCGCATCCCAGGCACCTTTGGCCGTGCAGGCAACTCTTGCATCGGCGCGCGCCAGCGACGTCGAGCAAGAGAAGCAAGAGGTGTTCAAAAGACTGGGCAAGCTAATGCAGACCCAGGACGTTCAGCGCGGGATGCAGGCCTTCATGACCAAGCAGCCGGCGAAGTTCGAGGGTAATTAGTTTTGTGAGGTTTGGGTAAAACCGAGCATAGTTTTTTGTAGTAATCCTCTAAGTCACGAACCTTGCTAAACAGCGCAATTGTGTGCGTCCGAGAAATTCTTCGACCCCACTATCTATTGGCCGGTAACTGGCATTTACTAGGGCGAGAGGTGAAACATGAAAATCAATGAAGAATTTCAGCTAGACGTCGCAGAAGTTGGCGAAAGGATCTTGGGCCGCTGGGCCGACATCCGCCGCCACACTCGATCTGTCATCATCAACAAAAAACTTTCCAAGCCACTCGGTGCTTCTTTTGAGAAGCACCGCGAGGTAGTTCTTGACAACCTAAAGACTTTGGTCAAAGAGGGTGCCACCCAGTACGGCTTCCCTGAGGAAATGGGCGGTCAGCGAAACCCAGGTGGATCGCTCTCCAGCTTCGAAGAGCTAGTTTTTGCCGATCCATCACTGCAGATCAAGTTCGGCGTGCAGTGGGGATTGTTTGGCTCCGCGATTCTCTATTTAGGCACCGATTACCACCACAAAACCTTTTTGCCTGGGGCGGTAAATCTCAACACTCCCGGTGCTTTTGCAATGACCGAAACCGGGCATGGCTCAGATGTTGCATCCATAGGAACACTTGCAACCTACGACCCAGCCACCAAAGAGTTTGTTATTCACACCCCAGATCGTCACAGCTACAAGGACTACCTGGGCAATGCCGCCAAGCACGGTGAGGCCGCGGTGGTCTTTGCGCAGTTGATCACCGGTGGCGAGAACCACGGTGTTCACGCCTTCTATGTTCCTATCCGCAAGCGCGGCAAGTTGCTGCCCGGGGTTGGCTCGGAGGATGACGGCCTCAAGGGTGGCCTGAACGGAATCGACAACGGCAGACTCTTCTTTGACAACGTTCGTGTTCCAAAGGCAAACCTTCTAAACCGCTATGCAGATGTCACCGATGACGGTGAATACACCTCTTCGATTGACAGCCCTGGTCGCAGATTCTTCACCCAGCTGGGCGCTTTGGTCCAGGGGCGGGTTTCCTTGGTCGGCGCAGTGGTCAACGCTCAGAAGAAGGCGCTGGACATCGCGGTTCGCTATGGATTAGAGCGCAAGCAGTTCCCCGGTCCAGATGGTCAAGAGCGAACTCTGATGGACTACGGTCGCCACCAGCGCAGGTTGTTCCCGCTGATTGCCAGGACCTATGCCCAGATCTTTGCCCACCAAGAACTCCTTGATCAGTTCCACGTTGTCTTCTCGGGAGAGGGCGACACCGAAGAGAACCGCTCAGATCTTGAGACCGTTGCCGCTGCCGGCAAGGCGCTCTCCACCTGGTATGCACTAGACACGATTCAGCAGGCTCGCGAGGCTTGTGGCGGGCAGGGCTTTATGGCCGAGCACCAACTCACTGGCTTGCGTGCCGATTTGGACATTTACGTCACCTTCGAAGGTGACAACAATGTCTTGCTGCAGCTAGTTGCCAAGCGCCTCCTGCAGGACTACGCAAAAGCCTTTAAGTCACCGGACTTTGGCACCTTGGCAACCTATGTCGCCGGCCAAGTGGGCGAAGCAGCCATCCACCGCGGCGGCCTTCGAGGGCTGGCCCAGAACATCGTTGACTTTGGCTCCACCGCGAGATCGGTTGGCTATGTCAAGGATGAGGAGCACCAGCACCAGCTGTTGACCGACCGAGTTCACAGCATGGTGGCAAACCTTGCGAACAAGCTCAAGCACTCGGGTCCAAGGGACAAGGACAAGGAAGCGGAGCTATTCAACCGCTACCAAAATGATCTGATCTTGGCAGCCAAGGCTCACGCCGAGCTGATTATGTGGGAGGCGTTCACAACCGCCCTCAAGACAATTAAGGACACTGACTCGCTTCAGATTCTGACCTGGCTCAGAGACCTGTATGGCTTCACGCTGTTGGAAGAGAACATGGCCTGGTATGTGATCAACGGCAGGCTCTCAAGCGCTCGAGCTGAAGCGATCACCGACTACATCGACGGCAGGCTCTTGCCAAGACTCAGACCACACGTCGAGTCCTTGGTTGATGCATTCTTGCTATCACCAGAACTAATCGGAACCAACTTGGCACAGGATGAAGCCAAGAGGCAAGCGGGCAAAAAGACCCTAGTGAGGAACTAATGCAAAGCCAAGACGTTTACTTCATCGATGGAGTCAGAACCCCATTTGGAAAAGCCGGCGAAAAAGGTGTCTACTGGCAGACCCGCGCGGACGACCTAGTCGTGAAGACCATGATTGGCCTTTTGGAGCGCAACCCAGAGGTTCCAAAGGAAGCAATTGACGATGTTGCAATTGCAGCAGCAACTCAGATTGGTGATCAGGGCATGCAGATCGGAAGATCGGCTAGCATCCTCGCCGGTCTACCAAACACTGTCCCCGGCTACTCCATTGATCGCTGGTGTGCTGGAGCGATGACCTCGGTCACCACCACCGGCAGCGCAATCGGCATCGGTGCCTACGACATTGCCTTAGCCGGTGGTGTTGAGCACATGGGCCACCACCCGATGGGCGAGGGCATGGATCCAAACCCAAGGTTCCTTGCAGAGAAGCTGGTTGACCCAAGTGCCATGAACATGGGTAACACCGCTGAGCGTTTGCACGACCGCTTCCCACACCTAACCAAAGAGCGTGCCGATGGGTTTGCAGTTGCCAGCCAGCAAAAGGCCGCAAAGGCATATGAGGCGGGCAAGATTCAAAAAGACCTGATTCCAGTTTCTGCGGCAAGTGCGGAGGGATGGAAGCTAGTTGATAGAGACGAGCTACTAAGACCTGAATCCAATATGGAGGGTATGCAGGGCCTGAAGACCCCGTTTAGACCTCACGGCAAGGTCACCGCTGGAAACGCGTCTCCACTCACTGATGGCGCAACCATGTCTTTGATTGCTGGTGCAGATGCAGTCAAGAAGTACGGCCTGAAGCCAAAGATGAAGATGGTCTCCTTTGCATTTGCAGGAGTTGAACCAGAGGTCATGGGCTATGGCCCAGTGCCTGCGACTCTAAAGGCTCTGGAAAAAGCGGGCCTCAAGATCGAGGACATCGGCCTTTTTGAGATCAACGAGGCATTCGCGGTTCAAGTCTTGAGCTTCCTGGACTACTTCGGCATCGCCGATGATGACCCAAGGGTGAACCCTTGGGGTGGCGCAATTGCAATGGGGCACCCATTGGCATCAAGCGGCGTTCGCTTGATGAACCAACTAGCTGGCCACTTTGCCGATCACCCAGAGGTTCGCTATGGCATGACAACGATGTGTATCGGTCTTGGCATGGGCGGCACCGTCATTTGGGAAAACTCGAACTACAGGGGCAAATAATGGAGAGATTCGCACCGCTTCTAGAGGATCAAGACGAGGTCGTCACTCACTCCTACGTCTCCGACGTTCGGCTCCCATCGGGCAAGGTAATCGCACTGATCACTTTGGACAATGGCAAGGATCACAATAGGCCTAACACCCTCGGCCCCCACACCTTGCTGGAATTTGCAGGCAAGCTCGACGAGCTCAAAGAGCGCGCCAAGAACAAAGAAATCCATGCAGTAGCAGTCACCGGAAAGCCTTATTACCTAGCTGCCGGTGCTGATCTGTCCAAGGTTCAGGACATCAAGGACCGTCACGTTGGAAGGCTAATCGCTGAGCTTGGCCACTATGCCCTGGGCAAATTAGACGAACTGGGTGTTCCAAGCTTTGTCTTTATCAACGGCCTAGCCCTTGGTGGCGGTTTGGAAATTGCGCTGAATGCCCACTACCGGACCATTAACCAAACAGCCCCGGCAATTGCATTGCCCGAGGTCTTCATCGGTTTGATTCCTGGCTGGGGCGGTGCGTATTTGCTTCCGAACCTGATTGGAATCAAAAACTCTCTAAAGGTCATAATCGAGAACCCACTTAAGCAGAACCGGATGCTCAAGCCCGAGGAGGCCCTCGAACTTGGCATCGCAGATGCCATGTTCGGTTCGGCCAGGTTCCTAGAGGAATCGCTAGCCTGGGCAGACCAGGTTTTGGGCGGTATGAAGGTCAAGCGCAAGCACGAACCCGGTGCTATCGAGAAGACCACGATGTGGTCACCCGCGGTCTCTATTGCTCGCTCAATGGTTCAAGAGAAGCTGGGTAAGGTTCCACTTTCCCCCTACTCTGCCCTCGATCTGATCAACGCAGCAAAGTCCGGCAGCAAAGAAGACGCCTTCAAGCGTGAGGACGATGCGATTGAGGAGCTGATCGCTTCGGATCAGTTCAGGGCATCGATTTATGCATTCAACCTTGTCCAAAAGCATGCCAAGAAGCCATCTGGTGCTCCAGACAAAGCACTGGCTAGGCCAGTCAACAAGGTCGGAGTCTTGGGTGCGGGACTCATGGCATCCCAGTTCGCCCTTTTGTTCTTGCGCAGACTTGAGTGCCCGGTTGTTATTACCGACATCTCTCAGGAGCGCATCGACAAGGGCCTCGCCTATATCACCGAAGAGCTGGACAAATTGGTGGAAAAGGGCAGGCTGTCACAGGACAACCGCAACCGCTATGTCGGTAACCTCTCGGGATCCCTTGACTACGCGGCATTCAGCGATTGCGACTGGGTAATTGAAGCTGTCTTTGAAGAGCTAGAAATCAAGCAGCAGGTCTTCGCGAAGATCGAGGAATACGTCTCCGAGGACTGCATTTTGGCAACCAACACCTCATCGCTCTCGGTTGAGGCCATTGGATCCAAGCTCAAGCACCCGGGCCGAGTTGTCGGTTTCCACTTCTTCAACCCCGTTGCCGTGATGCCACTGGTTGAGGTTGTCAGGGCACCGATCTCCTCCGAGGAGTCTGTTGCAACTGCAATGGAGGTTGCCAAGAAGCTCAAGAAGACCGCGGTAATCACCTCGGACAGTGCAGGGTTTGTCGTGAACAGGTTGCTCGGCTATCTGTTGGGTGAGGCAATGCGCGCGGTGGATGAGGGAGCAAGCTTCGAGCAGGTTGCCGACGCAATCGCCCCGCTTGGCCTCCCAATGAATCCCTTTGATTTGCTGGAGCTTGTTGGCCTCAAGGTAGGAGCTCACGTGTTGGATTCGATGCACGCTTTCAACGCAGATCGCTTCTACGCCAGCGCAAACCTTCACAAGTTAGCCGAATACGGCAAGCTCCTAGAGCGCGATGGCAAAGGCAAGATCAAGGGCTATGACAAGAAGGCCATTGAGATTGTTGGCAACGCCGCCGGTAAGGGTCGTTCGAGCGAGGAGATCTTCGAGGCTGTGAATGTTGGCCTTGCTAAGGAGGTCAAGTTGATGCTCGAGGAGGGTGTTGTTCACTCTCCAATGGACATCGACCTCTCGATGATTATGGGTGCTGGTTGGCCCTTCCACCTCGGTGGAATCACGCCATACCTGGATCGCAGTGGGTCATCTCAGAAGGCATTTGGAGGATCGTTCCACGACCCAATGATTATTGGGGTGAGGGACTAAATAATCTCAGCGCCCAGCTGGGCAGTGATTTCATGAGCGACCCTGATGTTCGCAATGGTGTCTTGAGCCGTGTGAACTTCTGACTCGACCCTGCCTTCAGAGACGTATTTTGCGAACCAGGTTGCCTGATAACTAAGAGCCTCGTGACCCTGGACCGCTGTTTCGTCTTTCCAAACCTGCTCGGAGAAGTAGAGCTCCTTGTCTCGAAGGCTCAAACCTGAGGGCACAAAGAACGGCTCCTCAACAACCAGGGTCGCCTTTTCAAAGCTACAGCTGGCCTCAGTTTTTGTTGTTGCGATGCCAGAGAACGTTAGGTGAGCACGCGAACCGTTTGCATACTCCAGAAGCGCGAAGCTCTCTTTGTCCATCTTGTTCTCATCGATGCTGCCAATAGCGGTGATCTTGGTTGGATTACCCATGAACTGCTGGGCCATGGCGATGTTGTAGATGCCCATGTCATAGACGATTCCGCCACCACCTTTTTGCCAGAGCCTTGAAACAGCCCGGTTATCAACACAGAAGCTGGCCGCAAAGAGCTCTGGGGTGCCAAGGTCTCCAGAGTCTAAGAGCTGGCGGATGATGGTGCTTTGTGGCAAATACCTTGTCCACATCGCCTCCATCGCAAGTAGACCCTTTTCTTTGGCAAGGGCAAAGATTGCTTCCGCATGCTCTGGCAGCACGCTGATTGGCTTTTCGACCAGCACGTGCTTGCCGGCATTTAGCGCCAGCATTGCGTGCTCGAAGTGTGCGACCTGCCAGCTTGCAATGTAGATAGCGTCCAGAGATGGATCCTGCACCAAATCCTCGTAGCTGTTGTGGACCTTGGGGATGTTGAACTTGGCTGCAAACTCCTCGGCTCGAGAGATATCTCTTGATGCCACCGCGCTAAAAACTTGGTTTGTGTGCTTTTGGGAAGCGTCAACAAACACCTCCGCAATGCCACCGGGGCCAATGATTCCCCAGCGCAGAGCGGGCACGGACTTGGGGTCAATGATTACTGGTGTTGGTAGCGACATGTCTTTGAGTTTAGGGCGCTCTTTACAGCGCCGCCGAAAAACAGCCCTTGCGCGAGCAGGAACAAAAATCACCTACACGATAACGATCTCGCCAAGCAGCAAACTGATTGCTGAGGGTTATTTGGGAGTTTTCTGGGAACCAGCTCATTTATGAGTCTAAATATCATAAAAGAGAGGAGACTGAACCCAACTGCACAAGGTGACCACGGCCACCGGCGAGGGTAACTACCCAGGAAACGCGACCGCTTCCGATCACTGGCCGAATTTTGGCCCAGGTGATAAAGGAGTTCTGAACAGCCTCTCGCCTAAATTCTTCAACACTTCAAAAATTGTAGACATGGACAGCAAGCCTGAAATCTTATGGATACGTGGATTTGATGATTCCATTTTCAACGACGCAAGCTTCTTCGACATTAATTATTTGGGGCAGCTGGGCGTAATCCCGGGATGGCCGGGTGAAGGGGCTGCTCCTGCCCAGAAGATGGTGACTCAACCAGGTTGGTACTGGATTCCTAAGCTCAAAGGGGAGGATCGTATTCAGAGCTAGCCCTGGAAAACTGTGGTCACTCTCCTCATCTTGAGAAGACCGAAGAGGTAGCCAGGGCGATCAGCCAGCTTGTTTCGTAGGGGTTTTCCAAGCCCACCAGATCAGCGGTAACTGAAGTGGGAGTCTGAGCCAGGCAATCAGCGCCATATCTGGATTGTTGCTGATTGCATCAATTGCGAACCACCAGTTCGCTGGCCAAACCGCAAGCAAGACTGCGACTGCTAGGTAGCGCGCATATTTGCTCTTGATCACAATCAGCAGCGCGGCAACCAGCTCCGCAACACCGGAGATCATGATCAGCGCGATTGGGAATGGCAAAAACGGCGGCATTAGCCACAAAAATGCCGCCGGGTTCACCAGGTGAACAATTCCGGAGACGTTGAAGATCGTGACAATTACCCAGCTGCCAATTGGCAGCCCCGCTACCTCTTTGCGAGCCACAACACAAACCCGTCGACAACTGATCTGGGGAGAATGTAGAAAACAAACTTCAGAACTCGAACATCCCAGCTAGCTGGGTAGGCGGGGCGAGGCCGCTTGGCGGTGGCCGCCTTGAACATCTTGTTGACTACCTTGTCTGGCCCTGGAGAGATTCGATAAAGACCGCCAAGCCACTTGTCTAGCCCGCGCATCACGCCGTCATACTCGCTAATCCCACGAGAGTCTTTGAGTAGTCCAAAGGCAACCGCTCCAAACCCAGTCTTCGAGGTGCCCGGTTCAATGGTTGAAACCTTGATTCCCAAATGCTTTACCTCTTGCCTGAGAGCATTAGACATCGCCTTTAGTGCGTGCTTGGTTGCCGAATACCAACCAAGCCCAACTAGGGAGACGTGCGCAACCACGGATGTGGTCATCAGAATGCGGCCAGATCTTTGCTTGCGCATTTGCGGCAGCACCGCTCTGACGCAGTTCTCCACTCCAAAGAAGTTCACCTCAAAGATCGCCCGCACTGCTTCGGGGCTGGTCTCCTCAACGGAGGAGAAGTTTCCGTAGCCAGCATTGGCAACCATCAGGTCGATGCTGCCCTCAGTCTTGACGACCTTGTCAACCGCAGCCCGCACTGCCTTGGCATCGGTGACATCTAGCGGGAGCGGCTTGATGCTGCTGTTCTCAAATTGTTTGAGGGCCTCAGGGTTTTTGTCTGCCGCATAGACAACCCAGCCAGCCGTGGCAAGTTTGTGGGAGAGACCCAGACCAAAGCCAGAACCGGCTCCGGTGATGATGGCGACATTGCTCATGGATGAAGATTACTCCGAGAACTCCTCGGAGACATCTCTTGCCGCCGATAACACCAGTTCTCCCAGAGCGTCGTAGCGGTTACTAATACGCTCTCTCCTTGCTCCCACTGCGATGGCGCCAATTGCGTTGCCGGAGGTGTCAAAGATAGGTGCGGCTGCATCAACAATCGACTCGGTGAGCTCACCATCACTGATGGCATAGCCAGTTTTTCTAATTACCTTGACAACCTTCATCAGTTTTCCGAGCGAGCGGATGGTGCCGGGGGTGCGCTTTAGCCTGCGCAACACCGCGGGTTCGGGTTGCTTGGGGGGCTTGATCCCCTCCGGAGGTGCCTTGAACTCACCGTGTTCGTGCCACCAACTCAGAATCTGCTCATTGCTGAAAGTGGCCAAAATTGCTCTGCCGGATGCTGTTCTTAGAGCGGGCAGTGAAACACCACTTAGCCGACCATCGCGCATGGTGTGTTGGGCAAGCTCGGTCCTAACCGTCAAAACCGAACCGCCGCGCAAAACCGTCAAGTGTGCAGATTCCTCAGAAAGCGCGACGAGTTTTAGAAGTGCTGCGTGTGAGAGGTTTGCAAGATGGGCTTCGCGGGTTCGCATTGCAAGTGAGTAGATGTGGTGACCAAGCGCATATTTCTTGGTGGCAAGGTCTCTGCCAATCAACCCAGACTGCTCCAAGGTTTTGCAGACTCTAGAGATTTGACCCTTGTCTCGGCCGAGTTCCTGAGCGATCTGCTGCACACCCAAACCACCCATTTCCCAGACCGCCTCGCCGGCCAAGAGATCCAAAACTTCTAGGTCGCGCTTTAGACCGGAAGTGTGAATTCGCATCATTCGAACCTAGCCCATAGTTGACATTTGCACAACTCAATTAGGCGATAGCTCTTCGTCTTCTTAGCATGGGGGCAATACAGAAGGAGAAAAGTATGAGATCTTCAAAGAAATTCTCACTGTTGGCGATCGGCGCAATTTCTGCGTTGGCGCTTTCAGGTTGCGCTGCTGAGACAGATGGCGCATCAGGCGGAGCACTCGCCGAATATGACCTATCAGGCGTTTCCATCTCGGTGGGATCGAAGGACTTTGACGAGCAGCTAGTGCTCGGAGAGATGATGGTTGCAGCATTTGAAGCTGCTGGTGCAACAGTCGACAACAAGGTAAACCTAGGTGGAACCAACGTTGCTAGGGCAGCGTTGGAGTCAGGCGAAATTGACATCTACATGGAATACAACGGCACCGGTTGGACTGTTCACTTAGGACAGGAAGACCCAAGCTTTGACCCAGAGGTTCTCACTTCTGGAGTTGCAGAGCGTGACCTGGCTGAAAATGGAATCGTATGGGTTGGACGTTCACCGTTTAACAACACCTACGGCTTTGTTTCAAGCCCAGAGCTAACCGAGGCCAATGGCGGCGGTTTCAACCTGCAGTCCATGATGGAGTATGTCCAGGCAAACCCAGACACAATCGTTTGCATGGAGTCTGAGTTCCCAAGCCGTCCAGACGGTTTGATTCTGACCGAGACCTACACCGGCATCGAGCTGCCAGATAACCAGCAGCGAATTCTGGACACCGGCATCATCTACACCGAGACCGCAGAAAACAACTGTGACTTTGGTGAGGTGTTCACCACAGATGGTCGCATTCCAGCCCTTGGCTTAACTTTGGTTGAGGATCCAGGCGTAAACATTTTGTATAACGTCTCTGGAACCATCCGCGAGGACAAGTACAACGAAGCCCCTGAGGCGTTCGATGGCATCATCAATGCAGTCTTGGCGCCTTTGGACAATGTCCGCATGGCTGAGCTAAACGGTCAGGTGTCTGCTGAAGGCGAAGACCCTGCTGATGTAGCTCGGCAGTACTTGGTCGATGAAGGTCTAATCGACTAAGTCGCCACGTGGATTTCTTACTGAGCCTTATTGAATTTGCCCTGAAGCGTCAGGAGCAAGTCTTAGAAGGCCTTGCCCAACACACCGGGTATGTGGTCTCGGTGCTGGTGTCGGCTGGCATATTTGCCATCGCCACCGGCATCGTGACCCGTAAGAACACCTTGGCTAAGGAGCTTGCGCTCTCGATAGCCTCGGTGTTTCTGACAATCCCGTCGTTGGCGCTGTTTGTTATCTTCATTCCGCTGGTGGGTCTGGGCTTTGCCCCCTCATTCATCGCGTTGTTTTTGTATTCGCTGCTGCCGATTCTGAGAAACACGATTACCGGCCTCGACGGCATTGACCCGGGTGTTATAGAAAGCGCTCGCGGCATGGGGCTAAATCCTGTGCAGCGTCTTTTCAAGGTCGAGCTTCCGCTGGCATGGCCAATCATCTTGGCCGGCGTGAGAGTCAGCTCGATGTTGGTAGTTGGCATTGCAGCAATCGCGACCCTGGTTGCCGGTGGCGGTTTGGGCGATTTCATCAAGAGCGGACTGGCAAGACTGCCACTTCCAAACTCACTCGAGTCAATCTGGCTCGGAACCATTTTGTGCCTGTTGTTGGCGCTGGTCATTGATTTGATCTTGCAGGCCGCCAGAGTGGCAACTATTTCGAAGGGAATTCGATGACCGATCCACTTATTCGCTTGGAGAACGTGTCCAAGAGCTACGGCTCGGGCTCAGAGCCCGCTGTTAGAAACCTCACTCTGGAGGTTGAGCGTGGCGAGGTTTTGGTCTTGGTTGGACCCTCGGGCTGTGGCAAGAGCACGACCCTGAGACTAATCAACCGATTGATTGAGCCCTCAAGTGGCCGCATCTTTCTAAACGGAGAAGATGTCACCAAGGGTGACCCAGCTCTCTTGCGCCGAAAGATCGGCTATGTGATTCAGCAGGTTGGTCTCTTCCCGCACCGCACAATCGCCGAGAATATCGCAACGGTGCCAAAGCTCTTGGGTTGGGACTCCAAGAAGATCGACGCTCGCATCGATGAGATGCTCGAGCTGGTCTCAATGGATCCAGAGACTTATCGGGACCGCTATCCAAAAGAGCTTTCAGGTGGTCAGGCGCAGCGCGTTGGTGTTGCTAGAGCGCTAGCTGCTGACCCAGATGTTTTGTTGATGGATGAGCCATTCGGAGCAATCGATCCGATTACTCGTGACCGCCTGCAGAACGAGTTTTTGAGACTGCAGCAAGAACTGAAGAAGACCATCGTCTTTGTGACTCACGATATCGATGAGGCAATCAAGATGGGTAACCGAATCGCAATCCTGCGTGAGGGTTCCGAGATTGCTCAGCTCGATACCCCGGAGGCAATCCTTGCCCACCCTGCCGATGAGTTTGTTGAGAGCTTCCTGGGTTCCGGCGCGATCTTGAAGGGCCTTACCCTCAAGAAGGTGCGAGACATTGACCTGCATGACGTGCCACTGCTTAGAGCACCCGTTGGGAGAGACGAGGCGCTCAAGGAGCTTCAGGACTCGGTTGACCAAGTTGCACTTTTGTTGGATGCAAACGACAAGCCGATTCGCTGGATTGACGAGAAGGCTTTGAACCGCACCAGCCAGCCAATCGAGAAAAGCGGTCGCCCGGTAACCGTTGATTTGCAACCGGAAGACACCTTGCAAGATGCTCTGACCGTAATGTTGCAGTCCTCAGTTGGAATGGCTGTTGTGACGGACCGCAAGGGTAAATACCTAGGTTGCTGCACCATCGAAACTCTCGCCAAGCTGATTATGAGCGATAGGTAATCAGATGACCACAGCAACACCAAACCTCAAGGATCGCTCGCCACTGAGCGAGCGGCTAGACCTGATTGTCTCGCCGATCTTTGCAGTTTTGTTGGCGCTAGTGGGTGGAGCGGTCTGGTTGTATTCCGACATCGACTCAACTACCGCATCTATCCTTGCTCCGGAGAAGTTGCAGCGTCAGCTTTATGAAACGATTTTGCTTGGCTTCAGTTCCTCGTTCTTAGTTGTTGTAATTGCAATCCCGCTGGGGATTTTGGTAACCAGGAAGGGCTTCCCAAGGCTCAAGAACTTTCTGGTCGACACCCTCGGTCTTGCTCAGGCACTACCCGCCTATGGTCTGATCGTTATCTTCTTCTCGTTCATGGGAGCCGGCATCACAACCGTGATCCTTGCCCTGGCCACCTTCTCGCTGCTACCGGTTTTGAGAAACACAATTGTCGGGCTCGAGCAGGTTGACAAGTCGGTCATCGATGCCGGAAGAGGCATGGGCTACACAACCAGGCAGATTCTTCTGAAGATCGAGCTACCACTTTCTGTCGAGGTGATCATTGCCGGTATCAGAACCGCGATTGTCATCAACGTTGGCATGTCTGCGCTCGCGTTCTTAGTTGGAGGTGGCGGACTCGGAGAGACAATCAACTCCGGGCTAAAGCTAGATCGAGCACCAGCAATCCTGATCGGTGCTGTGTTGGTGGCGATCTTGGCGCTGGTCTTTGATTTCTTGAGCGCTCTGGCGATGAAGTATCTAAAGCCCAAAGGGCTATAAGAAAGTGGGCCACGGCTAGCCGTGACCCACTCCTATTGGTTTGTTAGTCGATGTCTCTTCGCAAGCTGGTTGCCAGCGCAACACCCGCAAACACCACGCCATAGAGCAACAGGAAGCCAGTGGCTTCTAGAGGCGGTAGGTAGTTAGAGGTGTCGAAGCCGAGCTCCGGGGCGTCAACGTCTATTGCAAGCATCGCCGTGATTAGACCGGTTGGCAGATACTTTCCAGTGTCTGGCCAGAGAGCTAGCAAGATCGGGTCAATCACGAATAGGTAGACCAAGGCTCCGGTGATTGCAAGCATCTGGTTTCTAACCAGCGTGCCAAGGGCAACGCCAATCACGCCCAGCACAGCACCACCAATGGTGGAGGCGATCATGGTGTTTAGAAACAGGTTCTCGCTAGGCGATGCCACGTTCTCAAAACTCTGCAGGGTTATGTAGCCGGCGAGTAAGGAAAGACCTGCAGATATCCACATGATCAAAACACCACCGATGGCTGCCATCGCAAGCTTGGCAGCCAGCACGCTGCCCCGCTTTGGAGCCGTCAGGAATGTCGCAACCGCGGTGCCGTGGCGGAATTCACCAGCCATAAGCATGATGCCCAGGATGATTGCAAATATGTAGCCCGAGATGCCATTGGCATAGGTGGAATCGACCGCTTCGGTTTGGTCGAGGCCAAAGCCGAAGAGTTCACCCTGGCTGTCGATTATGAAGGGTGTCACCACAACCGAGAGAGTTGATATAAAGGTTGCAGCAATCAAAAGGCCCCAGTGGGCTCTCGCATAGGTGAGCTTGCGCCATTCAGATTTGATCAGGTTCATTGCATCTCTCCCAGCGTCAAGCGAAGGAATGCTTCTTCCAAGCTGCCCTCGCCAATAATCTCTTTCATATCTCCATCGGCAATCAGCTGACCCTTGTTGATGATCAGCACGTTGTCCACGGTGTTCTGCATCTCAGCCAGCTGGTGGGAGGAGACCAAGATGGTCCTGCCTGAACCAGAGAGTGAGCGCAGGAAGTTTCTAAGCCAGGCGATACCGGCAGGATCTAGACCATTGGCCGGTTCATCCAAAATCAGGACCTCGGGATCACCAAGGATTGCACCAGCTAGAGACAAGCGTTGCTTCATGCCAAGTGAGTAACCCTTCACTCGCTTACCCGCAGCATCGCTCAGCTCAACCAGCGACAGCACTTCGTCAACCCGGTCATTGCCAATCCCAGCGGCAGCGGCCATGACCCTCAGGTTCTGAGCACCTGTCAGCGAACCATGGAAACCCCGGCTGTCTAGCACGGTGCCAACCCTGGAAAGCGGGTTTGCTAGCTCCTGATAGCGCTTGCCAAAAATTGTTGCGGTTCCGCTCGTGGGGCTAGCCAGTCCCACCAGACAGCGCAGCGAGGTTGATTTACCCGCTCCGTTTGGACCTAAGAATCCTGTGATTTTGCCACTCTCCACTTTTGCAGTGAGATCGGCTACGGCCAATTGCTTGCCATAGCGCTTCACGAGATTCTGGAAGGCAATAACTGTCGTCATTTCTCTCCAGCTCTTTCTTTATTAGTCGGTGAACTTTCTTCACCTGGAAATAGCGCAAATAGCTCGAAAGAGCTCTTTGCGAGTTTCTCCGAGATTGCGCTATCGGTGATATCGCCCCCCAGAATCTTCTTTATTGAATCGCTCAGCATCAGGGGGGCGAGCCCGTAGACGGCCAACAGCAGTGCTGCGGTGTCAATGTCGGCAACATCACGCACCATGCCGCTGTCGGTCATTTTCTCAAGTCTCTCCTTGGCCTCCAAATGCATGCGCTCTAAAAGGTGCTGGGCAGGCTTGCCACCAGCGAGCATGACCTGCTTGAAAAAGTCCAGCTTTTGTTTTCCATCTGCCGCGGTATTTGGCCACTGGGCCAGCGCCTCACTCAGTGGCAGTTCGGTTAGTTGATCTTTTTGTTGCATCCACTCACCCAGGGTCAAGCTAATTGTTTCCTCAATGAGCTTTTGCTTTGAACCAAAGTGGTGCACCAAAAGTGCGGCTGAGACGCCTGCCTCAACAGCAATCATCCGAAGCGATGTGCCAGAAAAACCCTCACGAGCAAAAACCGCCGCAGCTACCTCTACGAGGCGCTCCTTTGAGTCGAT
>CBFIEQ010000023.1:0-15572 GCA_965661645.1 uncultured Aquiluna sp. | reverse complement strand
TAGGTTCTCCGCCTACGTTGGATTTGGCCCAAGCCTGTTCCGAAAGCTGAGTCTTGAGAGCCAGATGCCCGCAGGGTTTGGGCCACTGCCGGCATTCAAGGTTGACCAGCTTAGGGGCGAGTTCTCCGGTGGAGATGTTTTGATTCACATCGCAGCCGATGACCCGATCGTGCTCTCTCACGGCACCCGCGGTCTGATTCGTGACAGTCTGCCCTTTGCAAGTGTTCGGTATTCGCAATCCGGCTTTGCCCATACCCCGGGCATGGTTCCTGCAGGTTTGACCCACCGCAACCTAATGGGTCAGGTTGATGGAACCGCTAATCCAAAGCTGGGCACCGATGACTTCAATGAGGTGGTTTGGATCAATGATGGCCCGACTTGGATTCAGGGCGGAACCCAGTTGGTCTTCAGGCGAATCGCTATGCAGCTCAATACCTGGGATCAGCTCGGGGCTCCCGCCAAAGAAGAGGTGATTGGCCGCAAGCTCTCAAATGGCGCTCCGCTGACTGGAGTCAACGAAGAGGACACCCCGGATTTTGCCGCTCGACACCCAAACGGACTTAGCGTTATTCCTGACTTTGCTCACATCCGCAGGGCTTCGCCGCAGAGTGTTTCGGACCGCATGTTTAGAAGGCCGTTCTCCTACGAGGCATCACCTGCCAGCGATGGCACACCGGATGTTGGCCTACTTTGGACCGCCTATCAGCGCGATATGACCAAGCAGTTCATTCCGGTGCAGCGCAGGCTTGATGAGTTGGACCTGCTGAATGAGTGGACCGTTCCGATTGGCTCAGCTGAGTTTGCGATCGCTGGGGGAGTAGCGCGCGGGGAAGTCATCGCGCAGGCACTATTCTCATAGCGTGCCTCTAGCCCGAAACTCAGATAAGGGCAGGGTTGTAACCTCTGGGGACAAACTCTCTCGCAAGCTACTGCTCGCCTACATCTTCATCCTTGCTCTTTCGATGAGCTTGATCCCATTCACCATCGACCCCTACCTACCTGCATTCCCTGAAATTGCAGATTTCTATGGGGTCCCCAATGGCACCGTGCAGGCTTCGCTCACCGGTGTGACCGTCGGTCTTGCACTCGGACAGTTGATACTTGGTCCGCTCTCTGATGCATTTGGGAGACGACCGCTTCTTTTGTTAGCCATAACTGGCTACGGAATCAGTGCTGTGCTGGTGTTTTTCGTGCAGAGCTTCGAGATGTTCATTCTGATGCGATTTTTCATGGGGTTCTTCTCTGCAGGTAGCGATGTGATTGCCAGGGCTATCGTTAGAGATCTCTTCCGTGGTCAACCCATGCAACAGATGCTGGCCAGAATCTTTCTAATCCAGTCGCTGGCTCCAATCGCAGGCCCCATCTTTGGCTCTCAGCTCACCGAGGTGATGATTTGGCAGGGAGTGTTCTTGGTCTTTGGCTTCATTGGCCTAGCTCTCGCGCTTCTAGCGTCTCGGTTCCTGATTGAAACTTTGCCAAAATCCGCTAGGCGCTCGAGCACTCCAGCAGGTCTTGCCAGGGGATATCGTTCGGTTCTCAACGACCGGATTTACATCGGACTTATGTTCTTCGGAGCCTTCCAGCTCGCGGCGCTGTTCGCGTATTTGAACACCGTGCCCTTTATTTTCCAAGATGGCTTCGGGCTTTCGCCAAGTGAATTTGGAATCTGGATGGCGGTTAATGGAGCTGCCAGCTATGTCGGTGTTCAGTTCGGGGCAAGGCTTGCGAGAATCTTTAGGGGTCAGTGGCTTTTGGCCTGGTATTCAGCCCTCGGCATTTTGGTTGGTGTTGGGCTGATGGCAACCGCCGGCACGAATATTTGGTGGGCAGAGGCGTTTTTCTTCATGCAGCTATTTTTGTTTGGCGCAGGTATTACGACAATTCCGACCATCGCGCTTTATAACCACGGCAAAGAGGCCGGCACGGCCGCATCTCTGCTTGGTGTATTCAACTTCAGCCTCACCAGCTTGGTGTCGGTGTTGTTTGTGTCTTTGAACACCGCGACGACCTATGACGTTGGTGCAATCATCGCGCTGCTGTTCTTTATATCCTTGTCTTCGCTGTTGTTTATAACCAGGCCCTGGAAGGTTCCAGATCTAAGGAGGGGCTGATGCTAAGGACCGCCTCGCTGAGAGATATCGATCAGATCCTTGCGGTCTGCACTCAGCACGAAAAGCGGGTTGACCCCGATGTTGAACCGATTTCCAGAGCCGATATCGAGCATTCAATCAGGGGATCCGGTGAGCCTGGCCACACCATCGTGTTTGAACAAATTGGGCTAATTACATCGGTTTGCTTTTTGGTGATTGACGCTGGCAGAAAAAGATGCGAGTTAGATCTTTTTTACTTGGAGTCCATCCCACACGCAGAAGATGTCTTTGCAGCAGCGCTCTCTTACCTGCGCTCAATGGACCGCAAGTTCGAGGTGATTAGCGCAGCAAACCAGAAAGACGCATCGACTTTGACGTTGATCCAATCTTTTGGCTTTGAGTTCTATCGCAACTATTGGAAATTGATTCGAACCAACAATGGCGATCAGTTTCCAAGACTTCCGGAGAGCGTTGAGATTAGACAGTTGCCATTCAGCCAAAACGCGAATCTCTATTGGCGCCTGGAGATGGACAGCTTCTCAGAACACTTTGGCTACAAGTTTGTGGAGTTTGAACCCTGGTTCAAAATCCGCAGAGACGATCCGCTGATAGATCAACGCGGATCATTCGTGATCTACAAAGACGGAATCGCAGCTGGTTATCTGGTCAGCTCGAATGGGCGCGAAGAGTTACAGGGCGGCTTTATTGACAAGCTAGGCGTGATCAAGTCGATGCAGGGCAAAGGTCTTGGCAGGCTGCTGCTCTCCCATGGCATCGCCCACAGCGTCCAAAAGGGATTCACCTCAATCGCACTTGGAGTAGATTCAGGAAACGAGTCTGGTGCGATTGAGCTTTATGAGTCTTTGGGGTTTGAGCCTGAGGTTGTCTGGAGCGCCTATCGACTGCCAGATCTTCTCTGAGCAATCCAGACTCCCAAAATCACAATCGCCGCACCAACCGGTTCATACCAGTGCAGCTTCTCGGACAGTAGCAGTACCCCCCAAATGGAAGCAATCACAGGGTTTGTATAGGTGACAAGTGCAGCCGTAGCACTACCTGCCTTGGCAATCACGCCATGGAAAAGCCGATAGGCAAAACCACTACCCAAAACTCCGAGCGCTAAAAGCGCACCGGCTGTTTCTAGTCTTGGCTCGGCAATAAACAGTGGGCCAGTGAAAACATAGAGCGGCAGCAGTGTCAAAGCGCTTGATGAAACTTGAACCGCTGCGGTTGTCACTCCGGGCAGCTGCATTGGAGTGACGTGCTTGCGAATGTATGGAGTCCCGATGCCATAGGAAAGTGCTGCAAAGATCAGCGCCAGAATTGCGCTTGGCTCATTATCGCCAAAGCCTTGCCAGGCGCCCAAGGTGATCGCCACTCCTACAAAGCCGATCGAAAGACCTAACAGAATGTTGGATGTGATCTTTTCGGTTCGGTAGATCACCAGAATCGACAGCAGGGTGAACATCGGAGTGGCAGCTCCAATGATTGCGGCCAAGATGCTGGTTGTTGATTGCTGGGCAAAAGAAAATAGCGAGAACGGGATTGCAGACATGAAAAGACCTGCAATCCAAAGGTGATAAATCTGCTTGGCTGTCTTTGGAAACGCCTGCTTTAGAGCCAATCCGAGCAGGATCATGGCAAGACCACCAAGTGCTGTTCTCCAGAAGGCAACCCCAAAGAAGGTGGTTAGCTGAAGCGAGAGTTCAGTGAATAGAAAGCTAGAACCCCAAATCAGGGCCATGGGGATAAACAGCCAAATCCAATGCGTTCGCACCAGATAACGCTAGTGGTTAGCTGGTCTGAATTTCGCTTCTATCTCCTGACCACAGGGTGTGGAAAGAGCCTTCGGCATCGATTCTCTTATAGGTGTGGGCGCCAAAGAAATCACGCTGACCCTGAACCAAAGCCGCTGGAAGGCGCTCTGCCCTGAGTCCGTCGTAGTAGCTCAGGCTGGATGCAAATGCTGGGGTTGGTGTGCCGGTCAGTGCACCCATTGCAACAATTTCACGCCAAGAAGCCAATGTGCCATCGATTGCGTTCACGAAATACTCGGCGAACAAAAGGCTCAGCAGGTTCTCATTGTTTTTGTAAGCCTCGGTTATACGGTTCAAAAACTGAGCGCGAATGATGCAGCCACCGCGCCAGATTCTTGCAACCTCACCCAGGTTGATTTCCCAGTTGTGCTCCTTAGCTCCGGCACGAATTGCATCGAACCCTTGGGCGTAGGCAACAATCTTGGAGGCGTAAAGCGCTCTTCGGACAGCCTCAACAAATGCTGGTTTGTCCTCGACGCTCCAGGTCTGGGCGTGGGCAGGTAGCTCGGGCTTGCCGGCTCGTTGAGCGGCTTGTGAAGAGAGGCTTCTTGCAAACACGGCCTCGGCAATGCCCGATACCGGGGTTCCGAGATCAAGGGCGGTCTGCACGGTCCAGACTCCGGTTCCCTTAGAACCTGCCTGGTCCAAGATGACATCAACCAGTGGTTTACCAGTCTTGGCGTCGGTCTGCTTTAGGACCTCGGCTGTGATTTCGATCAGGTAGCTCTCTAATTCACCCTTGTTCCACTCGCCAAAGATGTCTGCGATCTCGGTTGGTGAGAAGCCACCGGCTTTGCGAAGCAGGTCGTAGGCCTCTGCGATCAGCTGCATATCGGCATATTCAATGCCGTTGTGGATCATCTTTACGAAGTGGCCGGCCCCATCGCTGCCGACGTGAGTGACGCAAGGCTCACCCTCTGCTACAGCAGCGATGCTCTCAAGAATTGGACCCAGGGTCGCATAGGCCTCTTTGGTTCCACCAGGCATGATCGAGGGACCTAGCAGCGCACCCTCCTCACCGCCAGAGATGCCGGCGCCAACGAAGTTGATGCCCAGGGCAGCAACTTCCTTTTCGCGCCTGATGGTGTCGGTGAAAAGTGCGTTACCACCATCAACGATGATGTCGCCCTTTGAGAAGCGCTCTTTGAGAAGCTCAATCACGGCGTCTGTTCCAGCACCAGCCTGCACCATGATGATTGCGGTCTTTGGGCTCTCTAGGGAGTCAACAAACTCGTCAATAGTTTCTGCTGCGATGAAGTTTGCCTCTGGATGCTCTGAAACCAAAGTCTGTGTCTTGTCATACGAGCGGTTGAAGATAGCTACGGAGTTACCTTCGCGAGATGCGAGGTTGCGAGCGAGGTTTGAGCCCATGACAGCTAGGCCAATGACTCCAATATTTGCTTTTGCGGACATTTAGATTCCTAAGGGTGAGATGTAAAGAGGAAAAGATCTCGCTCGTCTTTGGGCGCGCAGTTGTGTCAAGAGTAGCGCAAAGGACGTTTCGAAGCAGGAGTAACCTAGAGCTATGGCCCAGAGCATTTTCGTTGCATCGGTAGAGGGCCACACCATAAAGAGCGCTATTGCTTTGGGTCTTGTGGATTCTCTAAAGCAAAATCACAAAAAAATCGGTGTCTTCAGGCCTGTGACAGCATCCTGGGACAGGCCCGACTGGGTGCTTGAGCTGTTGCTTGATCACGTCGGAAACACCGCTGAGTATCAAGACTGCATTGGCGTTAGCTACCAGGACCTGCATGAGGATGCGGTCGGCTCACTTTCTAAGATCGTCGACAAGTTCATGGCCTTTCAAAGCGGGTTTGACGTGGTTGTCGTGCTCGGTTCCGACTTCACCGATGTTGTTACACCGACCGAGCTCGCCTTCAACGCAAGGGTTGCAGCCAATATCGCGAGCCCGCTGTTACTAGTTCTCAATGGCCGTGAGGGCCTAAACGGTGGCGAGCACATGGGTCAGTCTCGCTCTAGATCTGCCAGAGAGGTCGCGCAGGTTTACGAAACTGCGCTCGAGGAAATCAACCACGAGCACGCAACCCTGCTCGGCACCATCGTGAATCGGGCTGATCCCGAGTTAAGAGAGAAGATTCTTGAAAATCTTCAAAAGCGCTCCACCAAGCCGGTTTGGGTAATCCCAGAAGAGCCAGGCTTAGTTGCACCTCGAATGCAGCAAATCTTGGAAGCGGTAGATGGCGAACTGATCTATGGAGACCACGCTCGGTTGCAAGACGAGGCCGTTGATGTTGTGGTGGCAGCCATGAACGAGGAGCATGTTCTCGAGCGCTTAAAGCAGAACGCGGTTGTTGTTGTGCCATCAGATCGCACCGAGGTGATTCTGCCGCTACTAATGGCAGATAGTGCCGAAACCTTTCCCAAGTTAGCGGGCCTTGTACTAAACGGCGGTTTTGCTCTTCCAAACGAGATAAAGAAGCTAATCGAAGGTCTTAGGCCTCGGGTTCCGGTGATCATTTCGCAGGGTGGCTCTTTTGACACCACCATGCAGATTGTGAAAACCCGAGGTCGTTTGACCAAGGCGGACCCCGACAAGGTTGAAAGGGCTAGAGCGCTTTTCCGGGACTACGTCCCTGCTTCCGAACTCGCCGCTGTGGTTCAGGCCTCTGAAGTTAGCGTGATGACTCCGCTTTTGTTCCAGCACAGATTGTTTGAGCGGGCGCGTGGCTATCAGAAGCGAATCGTTCTCCCAGAGGGTGATGATGACAGAGTTTTGCTTGCAGCCAGCGAGGTACTCGCAGCTGGTATTGCGAACATCACAATTCTTGGAAACATCGATGCCATGCACTCTCAAGCTGAGGCAATTGGCGCTGATATCTCAAAGGCGGAACTGATCGAGATTGAATCCTCCGAGCACTTTGAGAGATTTGTTTCCGAGTACTTATCGCTGCGAGCTCACAAGGGAGTGACGAAGGAGATCGCCAGGGAGCGCATGCTCGATGTCTCCTACTTTGGAACGATGCTCGTGCACCTGGGTCTCGCAGATGGCATGGTTTCAGGTGCTGCACACACCACCGCACACACCATCAAACCCTCTTTCGAAATCATTAAAACTTCACCTGGAGTCAAGGCGGTTTCAAGCGTCTTCCTGATGGCCTTGAGCGATCGGGTTCTGGTCTATGGCGACTGCGCCGTGATCCCAGAGCCAACAACCGAGGAACTTGCAGATATCGCGATCTCTTCGGCAAACACCGCAAAGGCCTTCGACATCGAACCTCAGGTCGCGATGCTCTCCTACTCAACAGGCGAATCCGGCTCCGGGGCCGAGGTCGAGAAGGTTAGAAACGCCACCAGGCTCGCAAGAGAACTAGCACCTGAGCTCTCAATTGAAGGCCCAATTCAATATGACGCCGCGGTCGATGCGGCGGTAGGGGAGGCGAAGCTGCCGGGCTCCAAGGTTGCAGGCAGAGCAACCGTGTTCGTGTTTCCAGATTTGAACACCGGCAACAACACCTACAAAGCCGTTCAGAGGACTGCCGGAGCTCTGGCAATTGGCCCAATCTTGCAGGGGCTAAACAAACCGGTGAATGATCTCTCTCGTGGCGCTTTGGTGAAAGACATTGTGAACACGATTGCAATCACAGCGATTCAGGCCGGTGCAAAGTGAAGCCGGTGTTGGTTGTGAACTCCGGTTCTAGTTCGCTCAAGTATCAGGTGATTGATCTTGATAGCGAAACATCATTGCTTGCAGGTTTAATTGAGCGGGTTGAAGATCACAGCTTGGCGTTTGCGCAGATGGTGACCAAGCTCAATCAATCGGGAATTGAGCCGGTCGCAGTTGGTCACAGGGTTGTTCATGGTGGGGCGAAGTTCTCAAAGCCAACACTGATTACCCCTGAAGT
The DNA here is from genome assembly GCA_965661645.1 of uncultured Aquiluna sp. GTDB lineage: Bacteria > Actinomycetota > Actinomycetes > Actinomycetales > Microbacteriaceae > Aquiluna. The sequence continues at coordinate 7,802 of CBFIEQ010000023.1, read as the reverse complement.
GATCTCCGCCATTGAAGACCTTGTGCCACTGGCGCCACTTCACAACCCTGGGAATCTTGCTGGCGTTAGAGGTGCGATTGCGGCTTTTCCTGATTTGCCTCAGGTCGCAGTCTTTGACACCGCTTTTCACCAAACCATGCCGAAGAGCAGCTACACATACGCCATTGATGCAGAGCTCAGCGAGAAACACGGCATCAGGCGATATGGCTTCCACGGCTCGAGCCACGCTTTTGTTTCCAAAGCGGCAGCCAAGCTCCTAGGGCAAGAAACCCTCACCGGCATCGTCCTTCACCTCGGCAATGGCGGTTCGGCATGCGCAATCAAGGATGGCAAGTCGGTAAACACATCAATGGGCATGACCCCGCTGCAGGGTTTAGTGATGGGCACCAGAGCCGGGGATATGGATCCGGCAATCATCCTGCACCTCTCTGAGGTTGCCGGCATGAGCATCCAAGAGATAGACCAGAGCCTTAACAAAGACTCAGGTCTCAAGGGCCTAACTGGTGATTCAGACCTCAGGGATGTTGAGAAGCGAGCACAGGATCATGATGAGGTTGCTCAGACGGCGCTCGCCATCTATGCACTTCGCATCAAGCACTACATCGGTGCCTACTTGGCTCAGCTTGGAGAGATTGACGCCATCGTCTTCACGGCAGGGGTCGGCGAGAACTCGATTGAGATGCGAGAGCAGGTTTGCGCAGGTCTTGAACACCTTGGGATTGAGCTCGACTATCAAAAGAACGCGGTGCGATCTGAGGAACCAAGAGACATAGCAACCAGGGGGTCAAAGGTTCGCATTCTGGTGATTCCAACCAATGAGGAGCTCGAGATAGCGCAACAGGCTGCGGCTGTTGTTGTGCAAAATGCATCGTAGACAGTGTGCATTTTGTATCGTAGAAGCTGGTCAAATGGTATGGATTGGCTATTTTAGCCAGTATTTTCAAGGCCTCTGGCATAATCAACTTTCATGAGCAAAGACGCCTACCCAGCTTGGGAATTAGATCTTGATGTTGCGGCCTTCATGTGGCCGGCAGAAAACCCAAAAGCCAACATCCTGCTGCAGCACGGCCTTGGTGAGTACACCACCCGCTACGTCCATCAATACTCCGAGCTGATTCCAAAGCTCAACGAACTTGGGTTCAATGTCTATGGCTTTGATCTTCCCGGCCACGGCTACACCAAGGGCGTTCGCGGGTTGGTTGACATGCACGAGGCACTTGACCTTCACCTCAAAGCCCGCGCTGCAATCCCCAAGGACCTTCCGTTATTTCTCTTGGGCCACTCGCTTGGTGGTCTGGTGACCATTGGCTCAATCATGAAAAAGCAGGATGGGTTGGCAGGTGCCGTTGTGTCATCAAGCGCGATGCAAAAGCCATCCTCAATTTTTGAGCGCACTTTGGGCGGAGTCATGGCCAAGCTGAAGCCGGAGGGACCGATGCCATTGCCTCGCCCCGGAACCGAAGCCCTAACGAGGGACTTAGACCTGGTTAAGCTAATTGACGCTGACCCTCTGATGGATACCGGTAAGGCCAGAAACCTGGTTGCCAACACCATCCTGCAGGTCTCGGATCAGGTTTGGGGTTGGGCTGAGAACTGGAAACTGCCGGTGCTGTTTATTCACGGCGATAAGGACACATCAACTGATCACCGCAACTCGCAAAAACTGTTCAAGGAAATCTCCGCGAGCGATAAGAACCTGCTGGTTTATCCAGGGGGTTATCACGAGCTTCTGAACGACACCATCAAAGACGAGGTACTGCCAGCAGTATTGGGCTGGCTAAGAACCAGACTCTAATTGGGCCTTCAGGTCAACAATTGAATTGACTGGCATCAAGCAACTGAAGGCTCTGCAAACATAAACGGTTGGCATTGAATCAAGCAGCTCTCTTTTTGAGAGCAGGGGAGTGTCGTTAGGTTCTCCAGCGCTGATCACGCTGCCATCATCTGGCAACGAGAGAACCTGCTGGTGGAGTTCACTGCGAGCGCCGAGGATTGCAAACTCTCTCACCGAGGACTGAAGCGCTACCTGAACATAGAGCGCCGAAGAGGTTGCCCTTGGAGCCCTGGACATCAAGCCGGTCAACTCTTTGGTGATTGCCTCCGCTTGGACTAGATAGGCCTGATCTCCAGTCAATAAATACAGTTCTCGAAAAAGTTCGGCTGTGATTGCATGCGAAGAGGGATAACCAGAGTCGGTAAGGGTCCTTGGTCTCACCGGGGTTTGGGTGTGGAGGGCTTCGGTGTCATAGAGCACGTCACCCCTAAACCGGAACCCTATTTGCTCGGCGACAAACACCGCTTTGTCGAAGTAGCGCCTTTCGCCAAAGTGAGCGTGCGCCTTCAATAGCGAGGCGCCAAGCCCCGCCCAATCTTCCAGTTGACCGGGGATTCCAGAGAGCCTTCCACCAAGTGAACTTCGATAGAGGTTGCCATCAACCAGGTGGTTTTCCAGCAGGTAATCAAGCGACGTCTTTGCGGCCAGGGCGACCGAGTCATCTTTGAGGGCAGTGGCTGCGCGCAATAAGGCTGTAATCATCCAAGAGTTCCAGCCGGTGAGAACCTTGTCGTCACGGTCCGGCCCAATTCGGCGCTCGCGATATGCAAGCAAACGCTCCTGGATCTCTGGGTATCCAGAGTCATTGAGTTCAAAGGCAGGGTCGTATTGCAATACGGACTTGCCATCTTCGAAGCTGGGCTCATCGCTGACCCTAAATAACTTGGCTGCCTGCTGAGAATCTTGACCCAGAGCCGCTTCCAGATCTTTGAGATCAAAGGCGTAGTACTTGCCTTCAACTCCTTCGGAGTCAGCATCGAGACTTGCGGCAAAGGCGCCCTCATTGGTGTTGAGTTCTCGTAGAACAAAGTCCACGCTGTCACGGAGAATCTTTTGGTAGCGCGAGTTACCGGTTCTGAGAACTAGCTCGGCATAGACCTCTATCAACAAAGCGTTGTCATAGAGCATCTTTTCGAAGTGTGGCACCAACCAGCGGTTATCGACGCTGTAGCGGGCAAAGCCGCCACCGATCTGGTCATACATCCCACCCGATGCCATGGCAATCGCCGTTCTTTCCACCCAGCCCATCACCTCGGGGTTTTGGTTGTGAGCAAGGTAGCGAAGAAGGAACTTCAGCGTTGTGTGAGGAGGGAACTTGGGAGCACCACCAAACCCGGCATGGTGAAGATCAAACTCGAGTCTGAGGTTTTGGATCGCAGAATCAAGAATCTGAGATTCATCAACGCTTTGATTTAGCTTTGAGTTCTGCGCTTGAATCTGCGAAACAATCTCGCCGACCGATTTTTGAATTAGCTCTTGCTGAGTAACCCAGGCATCGGCCATCGCCTCAAGCAGTTCACGAAATGATGGCAGGCCATGCCTTGGAGTTGGCGGAAAATATGTCCCCGCATAGAACGGTTTTAGTTGGTGATCCAAGAACACGGTCATTGGCCAGCCACCGTGGCCAGAAATGGCCTGGGTGGCAGCCATGTAGATGCTGTCGATGTCGGGCCGCTCCTCGCGATCTACCTTGATGTTCACGAATTCTTGGTTCATGAACTTGGCAATCTCAGGGTCTTCAAAAGACTCATGGGCCATGACGTGACACCAGTGGCAAGCTGCGTAGCCGATGGAGAGCAGAATCGGAACGTTGCGGGCTTTGGCCTGTTGGAACGCCTCGTTGCCCCACTCAAACCAGTCAACGGGGTTGTCTTTGTGCTGGCGCAAATAGGGCGAGGAGGCTATCTCCAACCTGTTTGCCATCGCTACCCCTCAAACTCTTATTCAGTCGAGACTAACTCAGCGAAATAAGCTCGGCGTAGCCTTCGTTCCAGTGATCTTCAACACCATCGGGCAGAATCAGAACCCGCTCGGGATTGAGCGCCTCGACAGCTCCAACATCGTGACTCACAAGAACTACGGCTCCGGTAAAGGTTGATAGTGCTCTCAAAATCTCTTCTCGAGATGCAGGATCTAGGTTGTTTGTGGGCTCATCGAGCAGTAAAACATTTGCACTTGAAACAACCAGTGCTGCCAAGGCAAGCCTGGTCTTTTCTCCGCCGGAGAGCACCCCGGCTGGTTTGTTGACATCGTCACCGGTGAAAAGGAATGATCCCAAGACTTTTCTCGCATCGGTGTCACCAAGTTGAGGCGCTTGGTTCTGCATGTTTTGCAGCACTGTTTTTTTCACATCGAGAGTTTCGTGCTCCTGGGCGAAGTAACCAATCTTGAGGCCGTGACCTGGTTCAAGCTGTCCAGTGTCGGGCTTGTCGACACCGGCAAGAATTCTCAAAAGGGTTGTCTTGCCGGCACCGTTCAGGCCAATGATCACAACCTTGCTGCCCTTGTCGATGGCCAAATCAACCGCGGTGAAGATCTCCAGTGAGCCGTAGCTTTTGGAAAGATTGCTTGCCATTAGCGGAGTTCTGCCACAAGGGGCTGGGTCAGGGAACTTGATCTTGGCTACCCGATCTTTTTCTCTGACATCGTCTAGGCCATCTAAAAGACGCTCAGCACGCTTTAACATCTGCTGGGCGGCAACGGCCTTGGTGGCTTTAGCACCAAATTTTGCTGCTTGAAGCTGGAGGGTGCTGGCCTTTTTCTCGGCTCCCGCGCGCTCGCGTTTGCGACGCTCTTCGTCTGCTTCGCGCTGACGAAGGTATTGTCTCCAGCCCATGTTGTAGACATCGATAACTTGTCGGTTGGCGTCCAGATAGAAGACCTTGTTGACAGTCTCTTGCACCAAATCGACATCGTGACTTATGACAATCAGCCCGCCCTGATAGTTCTTCAAAAAGGTGCGCAGCCAAACCACGCGGTCTGCATCGAGGTGGTTGGTTGGCTCATCCAAGAGCATGGTCTGAGCGTTTGAAAACAGAATCCTTGCAAGCTCAACTCTTCTTCTTTGACCACCCGAGAGAGTCTTAAGCTCTTGCTGCAGGATGCGCTCTTCTATTCCAAGGTTTGAGGCAATGGCTGCGGCCTCTGCCTCGGCGGCATAGCCACCGGCAAGATCGAACTCTTCTTGAGCTCTTGAGTATTTCTTCATGGCGGCATCGTGGATCTTTGGGTCATCTGATGCCATGTCCATGCCGGCCTTGTTGAGTCTTACCAGAATGTCCCCCAGGCCTCTGGCATTGAGGATCCTGGTCATTGCAAGCTCTTCGGGATTCCCGGATCGTGGGTCTTGCGGGAGATAGCCGATCTCGCCGCTTGAGGTGACCTTGCCAGCAGTTGGCTGACCCTCGCCGGCAAGAATCTTGGTCATCGTGGTTTTACCAGCACCGTTGCGGCCAACCAGGCCGATCTTGTCGCCCTTTTGGACTCTGAAGTTCACCCCTGACATCAGGGTCCTCGCGCCGATGCGAATTTCTAGGTCTTGCACCGAAATCAAGGCTGTACTCCGAAGGGGGATTGGGGATCTTTGCTAAGCCTAGGTCATCGGGAGAACACTTAAGCTTTTGTTATGACCAAGACCCCCAATGCATCGCTTGCTCCCAAGACACTGTTTCGAATAGTCGCGACTGCCGAGGCCATTACCTGGGCGGGGTTGATTTCCGGCCTGATCATTCGCGCTACCGGCAATGCACCGGAGTGGCTGATTCCTCTGGTTGGCGGCGCACATGGCTTTACCTTCTTGAGCTATGGAGTCCTGGCTGCCCTAGTCGGCGTGAATCAGCGCTGGCCAGTTCTGAGAATCCTTTTAGGCATCTCACTTGCGATTGTTCCTTTTGCAACCGTTCCATTTGAGCGCACGGTTGCAAAGCGTGGCTACCTCAGTGGCGCTTGGCGAACCGAGAAGAGTGATGACCCAAGTGATCAGGGTTGGTTTGATGGCCTGTTTCGTTGGTTTATCACTAGGCCCATTGTTTTGATTGCAGTTTTGTTGGCAGGGGTGATCGTTGTTTACAACATCTTGTTGGTCCTCGGCCCGCCGACCTCCTGGTTCAACTAGTACTTGAGCGTTTTTCACTAAAAGAATTGCGATAAACCCCTTTTACCTCCGAAAAGTTCTGTGAATTAGCTCAATTGGTTTTGAAATCGCCATAGTTGGGTTGGCATTATTTTGATTTGTGGGTAACAATGGGTGGACACGAAGGAGTGATAACCGTGTCTAAAGTTCTAGACCTAAAACACGATCCAGCCGGGTGGCGCAATGTCCCCGAGACTCACAAACCAATAGACCCAAAGAAAGTTCAGACTCTCCTGGCGCAGGAGTGGGAGAAGTTTGAAAAGACCTATCCCGAATCTGGCAAGCACAACAAGCGGGCATCAAAGGTGCTGCCACTGGGTGTTACTTCGAGCTTCCAGCACTGGGATCCATACCCAATCACCATCGTCTCGGGCAAGGGTGCCTATCTGACTGACGTTGATGGCCGAAAGCTCCTCGATCTCTCGATGGGTTTTGGTGCAATGCTCGTGGGTCACCTGAACCCCAAAGTTGTAAAGGCCGTGCGCAAGGCACTGAGAAGAACCGGCACGCTGTTTGTGACGCCGTCAACAATCTCGACTGAGGCTGCCGAGCGATTCAAAGAGCGCTTTGGTGTTGACATGCTTCGCTTCACAAACTCCGGCACCGAATCGACGATGTATGCGATCAGGACCGCTAGAGCGGTGACCGGTCGCAAGGCAGTTGTCAAAATTGAAGGTGGTTACCACGGTGGTTATGACCCACTGCAGGTCTCTGTGAAGCCAGCGTTGGAGGACATCGGTCCTGCCGATAACCCAATTCCTTGGGCGCCGTTTGACGCCGAGCCAGGTACCGTGCACGTCGTTCCCTACAACGACCTTGATGCCCTCGAGCGAGTGTTCAAAGAGCACGGCAGTGAAATTGCATGCTTCATGGTCGAACCGATTATTGAGAACCTCTCGATCATCCTGCCGGATGCCGGTTATCTAAAGGGAGTCCGTGAGCTCTGCGACCAGTACGACATCGCGCTTATATTTGATGAGGTCAAGACCGGTCTAACCGCTGGTGTTGCAGGTGCTGCAAAGCGCGTTGGCATTCAGCCCGATTTGATCACACTCGCCAAGAGCATCGGTGGTGGAATGCCACTGGCAGCTTTTGGTGGCAAGACCAAGTACATGAATGCAGTGGTCGATGGTCGCATGGCCCACTTCGGAACCTACAACGGCAACCCGGTATCGGTTGCCGCTGCAATCGCCGTTGATGAGCTCGCAACCAAAGAAGCTTTGGACAAGGCCGAGAGAATCAACCTTTCAACCCTTGCAAAGCTGGATGAAATCATCAAGGAGTATGAACTACCCGCCCACACCATTGGCTTCGGTGTGAAGGGTGCGATGATCTGGTCACCAACTCCAATCCGCAACTATCGAGATTTCAAGGCAACTGACTTTGAGGTTGCAGAACTTAGCTGGTTGTGGGGAATCAACCGCGGCGTAATCACCCCTCCGGGGCTTGATGAGCAGTGGCTGGTCTCTCTTGCGACCACTCAGAAGGACATGGACAAACTGGTTGCGTCCAACAGGGAATTGGCCAAGGCCCTAAGAAGCTAGATTCAACCTCTAAAGAAACACCCCGGCAAAGTTGTCGGGGTGTTTCTTCATGTCGAAGTCGCTCTTGTTTGCCCCATCGCGGTTCTAGCATTGGAGGGTCATGATTGAGCCACTAATCCAATACCCCAGCGAGCTGCCGGTCTCTGGTCGGCGCGAGGAGATATTGGAGGCCATTAAAAACCACCAGGTGGTGGTGATTGCCGGAGCTACTGGTTCGGGCAAGACGACACAGATTCCCAAGATGTGTCTAGAACTGGGCCGAAAGTCCATTGCCCACACTCAGCCCAGGCGC
>CBFIEQ010000022.1:0-15739 GCA_965661645.1 uncultured Aquiluna sp. | reverse complement strand
AAGTTGGCCACAAAGCCGAGACCTCTTCGCGGTCAGTTGGCAAACCGGCGTCTGCAAAGAGGTCTGAGCGGTAGCAAACTGCCATTGGACCAACATCGGTTGGGATACCAAAGATGCGACCGTCTAGGTCGACACCGTGAGCCCAGCGCCAGTCAAGGTAGTCGGCTTCCATGTCCGCTGCGCCGAACTCAGCAAGGTCCACAAACTTCTCTGAGACTGCCTTGAACAGTGAGGAGTAACCCACCTCGATAGCTGCGATGTCTGGTGTGGTGGAGTCAAGCGAGGTCAATAGACCCTGGTGGTGAGGGTCAAAGTCGCTGACCTTCATTTCAATCTTGATGTCTGGGTTTGCTGCCTCATACTCGGCGATTAGTTCGGCTAGGCCCATGTCACCAAAAGCCCAGAACTGCAAGACCTTTTGACCTGAATCTGAGGAAGAACCGCTGGATCCCCCCGCAGTGCTGCTGCTGTCGCTCTCGGTTCCAGCACAGCCGCTCAGCACCAGTGCGGCGCTAGCGGCTGCAGCTGATACTGCGAGCCATTTCTTCTTTGAAAACATTGCTCCTACTTTCGTTTCAGCGTGATTGGGAACGCTCCCAAAAAGATAATGAAACACAAAACAGAGAAAAACTATAGAAATGTTGGGTTGTTATGCACTTGTTACCAATTTGCACAATTGGGAGCGCTTTCAGTCCCCCAAAGCGCTGTTGCTATTGCAAAAATTCAAGGCCCTCAAGTGAGGAGAGCACCTGTGCAACACCATCTTGATCAACAGAAGCCGTGACCGAGGTTGCTGCAAGCTTTACCTCTTCTGGCGCCTGACCCATCGCAAAAGCATGGCCACCCAGGGCTTTTGCCCACTGGAACATCTCAATATCATTGCGACCATCGCCCATCACCAACACTCGATTACCGGCGAATCCATACTGCTGACGCAATCTCTCGAGGCCGTGACCCTTGTCGATGCCCTTGGGGGCAATGTCTAGCCAGGCGGTGTAGCCAATTGCATAGGAAACTGACTGCAGGCCAACCGACTCCATAAGTGACAAAAACTGATCAACGTCGTGATCCGGCGAGAGCACCACAACCCGGCTTACGGGGTGATGCAAAAGCTCCTCCAACGGAGTCTCAACATTGTGCTCCCCAAGTGCATAGCTTGGAAAAGGCCGGTGGAAGCGATAACCGCCATCGACATCTTCGACCGCGAAGTGGGCATTGGGTAGCTTGTCGATTAGCTGCTGCAACACCTCTGCGGGATCAAAGGTTCTTACGTCCTCTAGATGAAAGCCCTTGGGGTGCTCACGATCAACCTTGATAGTGACCGCACCATTCGAGCAAACAGCATGAGACTTGTCTATCTCGAGTTGGTGAATGACCGGGTAGGCATTAGCCGCGGCCCTACCGGTTGCGATGAAAACCTCGTGACCCAGAGCTCTAACGCGATTGACCTGCTCGAAGACCGCATCCGAAAGGATGCCATCATCGTGAACCAGGGTGCCGTCTATATCTAGCCCAATAAGCCAGCGCTCATTGTCAGACAGCATATTTAGGCTTTTGCACTTATCTTCTCGGCGCCACCAAGGTAGGGGCGAAGGGCTTTTGGAATCAGAACACTGCCGTCTTCTTGCTGGTGGTTTTCCAAAATCGCAACCAACCAGCGGGTAGTGGCTAGAGTGCCATTCAACGTGGCGGCAGTCTTTGGCTTCCCGCTCTCGTCGCGATAGCGGGTATTCAACCTTCTGGCCTGATAGGTGGTGCAGTTCGAGGTTGAGGTGAGTTCGCGATAGCGCTCCTGCGAGGGCACCCAGGCCTCAACGTCATATTTCTTGGCAGCCGAAGAACCTAGATCGCCGGCAGCAACATCAATTACTCGATAGGGCAGCTCACACTTTTGCAGCATCTGCTCTTGCCAGGCCAAAAGCTTCTCGTGCTCTGCCTCTGCCTCCTCGGGCTTGCAGTAGCTGAACATCTCTAGCTTGTTGAACTGGTGCACGCGCAAGATGCCGGTTACATCCTTGCCATATGAACCTGCTTCTCTGCGGTAGCAGGTGGACCAGCCGGCATAGCGTTTTGGTTCTGCCAAATCGTCGAGGATCTCATCGGAGTGAAAGCCTGCGAGGGCAACCTCGCTGGTGCCGGTCAAATAAAGATCATCCGCTGGCAGGTAGTAGATCTCTGCGGAGTGCTCACCCAAAAAGCCAGTGCCCTGCATCACGCTTGACTTCACCAGGGTTGGGGTAATCAAAGCCTCAAAACCAGCCTCTGCAGCTTGGTCTAGACCAAGCTGCATCAGGGCAAGCTCTAACCGAGCACCCATGCCTTTTAGGAAGTAGAAACGTGAACCCGAAATCTTAACTCCGCGTTCGATGTCGATCACATCCAGGTGGTTGCCAAGTTCAGCATGATCTTTTGGCGTGAAGTCAAAGCTTGGCTTTTGGCCAACCTCGCGCAACACAACAAAGTCATCTTCCCCGCCTGCGGGAACGCCATCAATAATCACGTTCTCAATTTGGTTCAGAACCAGCATCAGCTGGTTCTCTGCATCTGAAGCTTTGGTGTCGAGCTCTTTGACCTGCTGAGCCATTTGTTGGCCTTCGGCGATCAAAGTTGCCTTGTCCTCTTTGGCTGCTGCGGCAACTAGCTTGCCATGGGCGTTCTGCTTCGCTCGAAGTGCTTCGTATTCCTGCAGCGCGGATCGCTTTTTGGAATCTAGCTCGAGGGCAAGGTCAACAAGACCTAGGTCTTTGCCTCTGGCCGCCTGGGAGGCGCGCACGACCTCGGGCTTTTCACGCAGCAGGTTCAGGTCAATCACGCCCTAAAGCCTACCTTCACCAAAGCGATTAGGCTCTTCAGTTGTGACTCGCACAGCGGTAATTTTCAACCCGGAGAAGATCTCCGAGGCCAAGCTCAGAAAGCTCTACCGCAAGATCACCGACCAAGAGCTGTTTTTGCTCCCAACCAGTTCCAAAAATGGCGGCTTCGACGCTGGCAAAAAAGCAATTGAGTTGGAGATGGAGCGAATTGTTGTCGCCGGCGGTGATGGCACCCTAAGAAGCGTGGTTGAGGCGGTTGCTGAGCACGACGTGGTGTTGGGGATTCTCCCAATTGGCACTGGCAACATCCTCGCTAGAAACCTGAAGCTTCCGATTGCAAACCTTGAATCAGCTGCGCACCGGTCGCTATCAAAACCCGAATACGCAATTGATCTTGGCGTAGCTCGGGTATTCGACGTTGAGGGTAAGACTCACCAGTTCTACTTCACCGGTATTGCGGGTCTTGGCATGGATGCCAGGTTGATGGCCGCCACCAAGAAAAAACGTAAACGCCAGATTGGCTGGATTGCCTATCTAGAGGCAAGCCTTAGGTTTGTGCCGCTGAGATTTGAGCGCTTTGAAGTCGTGGTTGATGATCAACCACCCAGAGTCCTGAAGAGCTACTCACTGCTGGTCGGTAATGCCGGCTGGCTGCCCGGAGCAATCTCGATGATGCCCGATGCCAGGCTGGATGACTCCAGGTTGGACATGGCCGCAATTGGCCCGAGAAAGATCTGGAACTGGGTGGATTTCATTGGCCGAGTCACCTGGCAAAACTTTGTGGTGAGGCCATTGGCACTGGGGCGTCGCTGGCTTGATGCCACGGCAAACGTGAAGACTCTAGAGAATTTCAATGGCACGCGAATTTCTATTACACCGAATGCGCCGGTTCCTTTTCAGATTGATGGGGATCCGATGTTTGAGGTGACCCATGCCGAGTTCACCCTTAAACCAAGGGCTTTGCGAATCTCTATCTAGCCACGCAAAGAATCGAGCCAGCTCTTGGCTGATTCGTAATCTGAATTCTCGTTGTTGCCAAGGTGAACAGACTCACTTTTGTCGGCTCTTGGGTACGAGCCAAGGAAGATCACCTTTGGGCTAAATCTGTGAAGGCCCATCAGAGCCTCGGCAATTGCCTCGTCTTCGATGTGGCCCTGGGCGTCGATGTTGAATCGGTAACGTCCGAAGCGATCTCCGATTGGCCTGGATTCAATTCGCGAGAGGTTCACTCCTCTGGCAGCAAACTGCTCGAGCATCTCTAAAAGACCACCAGGCTTATCCCCCGGCAGCTCAACCACCACGCTGGTCTTATCAGATCCAGTCTTAGCCGCAGGCTTACCGCTTCCACCAAGCTCAATGAACCTGGTTTGGGCCTCTTTGTTCTCACCAATATCGCTGGCAATAATCTCCAGACCGTAGAGCTTCGCAGCTGCTGTTGCCGCCACCACGGCAGAGGCGCTGGCACCGTTGGCAAGTGCCTTGGCCGCAGCGGCAGTTGAAGCTGCTGGGATATGAGAGTGAGAGATGGTGTTCTTCTCTAACCACTTGCGCGATTGCGCATAGGCAACTGGGTGAGTGAGAACATCGCCGATGTCTCCTAGTTTTGTGCCAGGAAGTGTCATCAGATCAAAACGAACTGGCACCAGATACTCACCATAGATCTGAACACCGGGGGTGTTAGCTAAAGCATCCGAGGTTGCCGATACTCCGCCCTCAATTGAGTTCTCGATTGGAACAACGGCTCTGTCGGCACTGCCATCCAACACAGCGTCTATGGCATCTGTGACGGATGCCACTGGAATCAGCGTGGCCTTATCGGCATGCGGCAATAGACCCGCGGCCATCTCGGTGAATGTACCGGCGGGTCCCAGGTAGGCGATGCGAAGTGCCACAGACATGCATACAGATTAGGGCAGACAAGAAACTCCAGCCTGGAATACGATGCATTTATGGCTAAACGCGGAGATGTCTCAAAACTCAGAGGGGTGCTGCGCCTGGGCTCTTTGGTATTTGGCCTCAGCGCCATTGCGTTGTTATTTGCCCCCAGGTTCTTTCTGGGCCTGCTGGGCGTTAACGGTTCCGCAGAGCTGGACTGGTCAATGCAGATGATAGGCATCACGCTCGTCGCCCTCACCGGCAACATGTTCGTGGTCTCAATGCATGCCAGTGACAACGGGGTGCTTTGGGCGGCAAGGATTATGCAGCTTGCGGCATTCGGGCTTGGAGTGCTGACTTTGTTCATCCCTACCGGGGTGAACTGGTTTGTAATTTTGTACGCACTGGTTGGCTTTGGCTTCTCTGCCGCCTACACGCTTCTACTGCTCAAGAAAAACAACGAGGCATAAAAATGGTTCACGAACGAGCTGGCACTAAAGCACTGGCCTCAGACCTGGTCGATCTATCAGCACTAAACGCTGCCTACTTCGACAAAAAACCCGATGCCACCATCGCCGAGCAAAAAGTTGCCTTTGGAACCAGCGGTCACCGTGGCAGCTCACTGGCCACCTCATTTAATGAAAACCACATTCTTGCTATCACCCAGGCAGTGGTTGATTATCGAAACGCGCAAGGCTACAAAGGCCCGGTCTTTGTGGGCCGCGACACCCACGCACTCAGTGAGCCTGCGCAGCTGAGTGTGCTCGAGGTCTTGGCCGGCAATGATGTCACAGCGATGGTTGATTCAAATGATCGCTACACCCCGACCCCGGCAGTTTCGGTTGCAATCATTGACCACAACTCCACGGTCTCGAAAGACAGCGGAGCGTTGGCCGATGGCATCATCATCACCCCCAGCCACAATCCACCTCAAGATGGCGGCATCAAATACAACCCGCCGCATGGTGGTCCGGCCGATTCTGATGCCACTAACTGGATTGCCTCAAGAGCCAATGAGCTGTTGCTCTCAGGGCTAACTGGGATCAAGCGCAAAACCGCGAACCCTCAAAAGTTTGACTATCTAACTAACTATGTGTCTCAGTTAGACCAGGTTCTAAAACTCGATTTGATTCGCGCCTCAGGTATTCGACTCGGTGCCGATCCACTAGGTGGTGCTGCGGTTGATTACTGGAGCGCAATTGCCGATCGCTATCAACTCAATTTGACGGTGATCAACCAAAGCGTGGATTACCAGTTTGGTTTCATGACCCTGGACTGGGATGGCAAGATCCGCATGGACTGCTCATCACCATATTCCATGGCGTCACTGATTGAGAATCGCGCAAGTTTTGACATCTCAACCGGCAACGATGCCGATGCCGATCGCCACGGCATTGTGACCGCAGATTCTGGTCTGATGAACCCAAACCACTTCTTAGCCGTCTCGATTGAGTATCTCTTCGGATCTCGCTCGGGCTGGAACGAGGATGCCGGCATTGGCAAGACCATGGTCTCCTCCTCAATGATCAACCGAGTGGTTGAATCGCTTGGGCAAAGACTTGTCGAGGTCCCGGTTGGCTTCAAGTGGTTCGTCGAAGGACTCACGCAAGGTTCCCTCGGATTCGGTGGAGAGGAATCTGCCGGAGCATCATTCCTTCGACTCGATGGCCGGCCATGGTCAACAGACAAGGATGGTTTGATCATGTGTCTGCTTGCAGCCGAGATGGAAGCAGCGACTGGCGATAGCCCATCTGAGCGCTATGCGGAACTAACCTCCAAATTCGGAGAACCCAGCTATAAGCGCGTGGATGCGGCAGCGACTCTCGAGCAAAAGAGCAAGCTTGCGAAGCTGTCCGTCAGCGATGTTTCAGCCAAGACTCTGGCCGGAGAAGAAATCGAGAAGATTGAAACGCACGCCTCATCGGGCGGAGCACTTGGCGGGGTCAAGGTCTCAACCAAGAACTCTTGGTTTGCAGCCAGGCCATCCGGAACCGAGGATGTCTACAAAATCTATGGAGAGTCATTTGTCTCCAGTGACCACCTAGACAGAGTTTTAGAAGAAGCTCAGTCGCTGGTTGATGGAGTGATCTGATCCGAATAGTTCGGAGCCGCGGGTAGAGACCAAAACTCCTCCAGGGTATTCATTCCGGAATCGTGATACATCTTTGCTAGTGATGTGCCGATGTAGCGAAGGTGCCAGGGTTCATAGGTGAAACCGGTGATGTCTGAGGTTCCCTCTTCATAGCGAACGATGTAGCCAAAGCGCCATGAGTTTTCAGCAATCCAGATTCCGCCAACGGTGTCGCCAAAGCACTGCATAATTGCACAGCCCTGAGCTGGGACTGAGACATCAACCGCCAGTCCGGTTTGGTGCTCGGAATGACCGGCTTTTGCGCTTCTTAGGATTCCCTCTGCTTCGCCATACTGCTGAATCTTTTGTTCAAAGAGTTCAGCTTGGTATTCATAGGTTCTATATGCAGAATTCACAAACATCTGTCCGGCCCCCTCAGAGAGCATCGCAGCAGCCATCTCCTCGAGTGCTGTTGCGGCGCTTGGGGTCAGCCTCAGACCTCTTGAATTATCGAGTGCGCTTGAGCTCTCCATAGCCACAAGGTCAACGGGTGCGAAATCTATTGGGTTCAGCGGCCTTGACTTGTTTAGGAGCACCCATTGATGTCCGGCCATATCTAACGCAAGTCTGGGATAGAGATAGTCGGTTAGTTCTGGGGTTGGCACCACCCAACCACTCTCAGCTCGCTCTTGAATACGATCAAGAATTATTTCGTGTTGATTTGACCCAAATGAGTTGGGCTGAAAGATCAAAGACAGCCCTAAAGATAAGAGCGCGACTGGCGGCCCGAACACAAATAGTGGATTGCGTCTCAGAGAGTTAGACTTGGGCACACCTCAACACTAACTTTTGGGAAGCCATTGGCCTCGAAAAATTCGCGGGAAGCCGCAAAACAGGCAGCTCAGTCTGGAACCATGTCACAGCGTCAAATCTGGGTGGTTCTGATTGGTCTAATGTCCGGAATGTTCCTTGCTGCACTGGATCAGTCCGTTGTCTCATCGGCAATGAGGACCATTGCCGATGATCTTGATGGCTTGGCTCTGCAGGCCTGGGCAACTACCGCATACCTCATTACCTCGACCGTCAGCACACCTATCTATGGCAAGCTCGGTGACATTTTTGGTCGAAGACCGCTATTCATGGTTGCAATCGGAATCTTCATTCTCGGCTCACTTGCTACCGGACTGGCGACCTCGATGTTTGAACTTGCGATGTTCCGGGCCATTCAGGGTCTTGGTGCTGGTGGTCTGTTTTCGCTGGCCCTGACAATCGTTGCCGACATCGTTCCTCCGAGAGAACGCGCTAGATACCAGGGCATGTTCCTGGCTGTCTTCGGGACTTCCTCGGTTGCCGGGCCGGTCATTGGTGGAGCCTTTGCCGGCATCGATGAGATCTTGTTTCTAGATGGTTGGCGCTGGGTGTTTTTGATGAACCTGCCAATTGGCGCTGTTTCGATGTTCATGGTTTTGACCTTTTTACACATCCCACACAACCCTCGACCACAAAAAATTGACTGGTGGGGAGCGGTGACAATCGTGATGGCGGTTGTGCCAATTCTTTTGGTGGCCGAGCAGGGTCGAGAGTGGGGCTGGTCAAGCCCACTGGCAATCGCAATGTATGTCACGGGAGTTATCGGCATCTTCTCGTTCATATTGATTGAGCGCAGGATGGGCGATGCTGCTTTGTTGCCACTAAAGATTTTCAAGGAACCAACATTTGCCAGAACGCAGGTGATGGGGTTCATAATCGGCATCGGCATGTTCGGTGGCATGATCACGCTGCCACTGATTCTGCAGGTTGTTTATGGGGCTAGTCCAACCGAGGCGGGCCTTTTGATGTTGCCAATGGTGGCAGGTTTGATGACCGCATCGATCACCTCGGGCAAGCTGATGAGTAAGACCGGCAAGTATCGTATCTTCTTCAATCTCGGAACCGGGCTACTCCTGATTGGCTACACCTACATGCTCCTAGTGCTAGATGCGAGTGTCCCAGTTTGGGTGATTTCAATTGGCATGGTGATCATCGGTCTTGGCCTCGGACAACTACTGCAAACCACAACCGTTGCCTCTCAAAACTCGGTTCATGGGCGCGACATCGGCGTAGCAACAAGTTCGATCACCTTCTTCAGGCAAATGGGCGGCACCTTTGGAGTTGCAGTGTTCATGTCAATCCTGTTCTCTCAGGTGACGCAGAAGGTCGTTGGTGCCTTCGATGACCCAATCACTCAGGCTGGCATTGCCGAGGCACTAGCCGACAGGAGCGTCACCTCGGACCCAGCAAATGCTGCAATCATCGGCATCTTGCAAAACGGTGCCGAAGGCGCGAGAGAAATAACCGTGGACAGCTCTTTCCTAATTGGAGCAGATGATCGGTTGACCCTGCCATTTAGGGTCGGGTTCGTAGAGTCCTCACTTGGCGTTTTCCTGCTGGCAACGGTGTTCGTTGGCGTTGCCTTTGTGATCAGCTTCTTCATCAAGGAGATACCGCTGAGGGACAAAAGTGCAGCTCAAGAGGCTTCGGAGTCTTTGGGAAGCTAGCTCAAAGCACAGCGGTTTATACTTCTAACAACACGGGAGTTCGGTGAACCGGACTGAGAGGAAGACTAGACAAGTCTTCGACCGTCAAACCTGATCTGGGTAATGCCAGCGTAAGGGAGACAACTCGAGAACCCGTGCCTCAAGAAATGAAAGGCACGAAATGAAGAAAATAGCACTACTGATAACAGCCCTTTTAGTCATGACTGGCTGCGCCCCGCAAGATGTCAAGTTGGTCCGACTAGCTGCTCACGACTCTTTTGTGATGAGTGAGGAACTAATTGCTGAGTTTGAATCCGAGACCGGTTACGAACTAGAGATTCTCCGACTCGGTGACACCGGGTCACTGACAAACCAGTTGATCCTCACCAAAAACGCCCCGGTTGCAGATGTTGCTTTCGGCGTTGACAACACCTTCTTGGGGAAGGCCGAAGACGAGAAGGTCTTTGACGGAGCCGTATCCGCGATTGACTATTCGGACGTCTGCTTCAACTACGACATCGCATGGTTCGCTGATCGAGGCATCACTCCGCCAGCAAGCTGGCGCGATCTCGGCAATGAGGACTACCGAGGTCTAACCGTTGTGACCAACCCCCGCTTCTCATCCCCTGGCCTTGCCTTTTTGGCAACTACCCATGCCGGATTTGAAACCAGCGCCGAGGTGTTTGCCTACTGGCGTTCAATTCGGGACAACGATGTCAAGATTGCTGGCTCTTGGGAAGATGCATACTTCTCTGACTTCACTCGCTACGGCGGCAACAGGCCCATCGTCCTAAGCTATGCCTCTTCCCCCGCAGCTGAGGTTAACGAGGATGGCACCGCCGGTTCAGCAGCACTTTTAACCGAGTGCTTCCGTCAGACCGAATACGCCGGTGTCATTGACCGTGCTGCGAACAAAACAGGTGCAAGAGAGTTGATTGCATTCATGCTGGGCGACTCCTTCCAAAGCGCACTGCCCGAGGCCATGTATGTCTATCCGGTGATCTCCAAGACAGAGGTCCCTGATTCCTGGGCAAAGTTCGCACTGCCTGCAACTTCAACCATCGGCGAGAACCTGGACATCAACTCCAATCGTGAGAAGTGGCTAGTCGACTGGTCGGACGTGTTTGACAACTAACCTGCAGCTCTTTGGAACCACTGCGTTCATAGCACTTATGAGCGCAGTGGTTTCGCTGGCTCTTGGTTATCCAATTGGCAATTGGCTAGCTGGCCTGAAGCGAATGCGCAGATTTGTGACGGCAGTGATCCTGCTGCCATTTCTACTGCCCGCCTTCTTGGTTGGCCTCGCGTTCAGACCGCTGCTGTCCGGGTTACTCGATGATTCCAATCTAGGAATACTGGCAATCATTTCAGCGCATGCATTTATGAATGCCGGGTTCATAGCAGTGGTCACGGCGTCGTCGATGGTGCCAAGGGATCAGACTGAGGCAGCTCAATTGGACGGTGCGACAAGGATCCAAACAAGGCTGCGGATTCAACTTCCCCAACAGCTACCCGCACTCAGTGCTGCTGGCCTCTTAGTCGCGCTCTACTCTGCCACCAGCTACGGACTCGTGATAACCCTTGGGCAAGGATCAGTCCAAACTCTGGAGACAGAGATAGTTGTTGCAGCTTTACAACAGCTCGATCTGGAAAGTGCCGCAGTGTTGGCCATTTTGCAGACGGCAATGACCATTGGCTTTTTTGCGCTTTCGAGAAGGCTGGGTGCAGCACCCACGACGCTGTTCGGCGAGATTGAACCGCAACCAAGCAGGTCGCTTCTAGGCGCCCTGCTTGGTCTGGCACTGATCGCTGCAGTTGGTGTTGTCGTGGGGGGTGTCTTCCAAAGAGCAATCAACCTGGGTCCTGGCCTGATTGAGAACTTTGCAAACTTAGGTTCCAGGGGAGCAAGGGACATCTTGAACTTGAGCGTTCTAGAAGCTGCTGGAAACTCACTTAGAAACCTGCTGGTTGCGACGACGCTATCGCTCTTGGTGGCTTGGCTTCTAAGCAATAAACGAATCGGGTTGGGAGTATTGGCTCCCATCGGAATCTCGCCAGTTGTGATTGGTTTAGTGGCGCTGGTGCTCTCGGGGTACTTGCCGCAGAGTGTTTCGGGAAGCTGGCTTTTGTTGCCCGTGGTGCAGAGTGTGTTCTTGATTCCACTCGCCTACCAGATCATCTCCCCAGCGCGAAAGTCACTGTCTGGTGAATTATTGGAAGCTGCCAAGTTAGATGGCGCAAATGGAATACAGCTGTTCGGACTAATTGAGTTGCCAACCCTGCGCAAGCCACTTTTGGCTGCCGCTGCAATCGTGAGTCTTGGCTCACTAGGTGAGTTTGGTGCAGCCAGCTTTTTGGCATATGGATCTGATGCGACCTTGCCGCTGGTGATGTTCAGACTCATGTCTAGGCCCGGGGAAGAGAACCTCGGTATGGCCATGGCAGCCGCGAGCATTTTTATCCTGCTTGCGCTTTTTGTGGTGTGGGTTATTTCTTCAAATCAAACTGCGCGCCAAGAGCGCTGAGTCTTTGTGTGACCAGCTCGATTGACTCTTCAGATTGATCAATCAGGGTGAAATGCCGACCCAGTTCATGCGCTGCGTGTCCCGTGGTGCCGGACCCTGCGAAAAAGTCCAAAACGTGATCACCCTCTTTTGAACTCGCTGAGATGATTCGCCTGAGAATGCCAAGTGGCTTTTGGGTTGGATAGCCAGTTTTCTCTTTGCCGGTTGGCGAGACGATTGTGTGCCACCAAACGTCTGTTGGTAGCTTGCCTCGCTCTGCCTTCTCTTTGGTGACAAGACCCGGTGCCATATAGGGCTCGCGATCAACTGCCTCGGAGTTGAAGTAGTAGCTCTTTGGGTTTTTTACGTAGACCAGAATGTTGTCGTGTTTTGCCGGCCAACGGTTTTTGGCCTTCCCTCCATAGTCGTAGGCCCAAATGATTTCGTTCAAAAAACTCTCTCTGCCAAAGAGCGCATCGAGCAGCACCTTCGCGTAGTGAGACTCTCGGTAGTCAAGGTGAACATAGAGAGTGCCAGTGTCGGTTAGTAGTCGCCAAGCTTCGCGCAATCTTGGTTCTAAAAATCCCCAGTAGTCGGCGAACTCATCTTCATAGCTGAGTACTGAGCTAACCACCTGCTCATATTTCTTGCCGCCAAAGCCCAAACTCGTGCCCTTGTCAGATTGCTTGGATTCACGATTGGTTCTCACCTGAGAGCGCCCAGTGTTGAAAGGTGGATCGATGTAGATCAGCTGGAAGCTCTCAGCTGGCATAGATTGGAGCAAAGGTAGGTTGTCACCCAAATAGATTTGATTGCCAGACACGTTGAAAGGTTAACAGCATGAGCGCAAACGTGGTCCACGATGTTGAAAACAATCGCTACGAAATTTTCCTCGATCAAGAGCGAGTCGGTCTAATGGACTACGTGCTCTCAGGAGACGAGATTCAACTTGTCCACACCGAGGTTGACCCAGCTCACCAGGGTAAAAACCTTGCTGCCATTTTGCTCAGGGAATCGCTTGCAGACATCAGAGCCAGCGCCACTCACAAGGTCGTGCCGATCTGCTCCTACACAGTCAAATACATGGAGAAGCACCCAGGCACCCATGACCTACTCAAGGGCACCATAGAAGAGGCTGTTGCCAGCTGCCGCTGGCCAGGAGCAAATTAGTCCCAGTTGCTGGGGGCTGGCTCTTTGCCCTTTGGTAATTGAACATCTTTTGCCCAGTCCAAAATCCACTTTGGAACCTCGGGAACTTCACCTGGCCAACCGCCAGATCCTTCCATCACTTCTTGTGGGGTGAGGGTGCCCCAGGAGCGCTTCAAAAATCGCCCGCGCATGATTGCTCTTGCGTAAATCTCGCCGTTGCGAACAAAGCGCTGCTCGATGTAATAGGCAATGTCATCCCAGCCCAAGACCTTGGTCTCCAGTGTGAACTTCTGCCAGGGCTCTAGCGACTTGCGATAACTGATTGTTGAATTTACAACAATTGGATACCAGCCCTTTTTGTCCCATATCTTCCAGATGCCGGTTCTCAGGCCCTGGTCGAACCGGCCAAGATCCATGATGGTCAAAAAGATGCCGTTGTTCATGTGGTTGTAGACATCCAGGTCGGTCGGCCAAACCCTCAGGTCAATGCTGGAGACCTCGTCGATTCTTAGCTTTGATCTTCTTCGCCACGTGAGTTTGATGAAGAGAATTCGAAACCAGAGTTTCACCAGATAACCACGCGCTTCTCAGGCTCCAGCCACATCTCATCACCTGGCTGAACATCAAAGGTTTCGTGGAAGATGTCTAGGTTTTTGACAACCTGATTACACCTAAACTCTGCTGGTGAGTGTGGGTCGGTGGCAAGTCGCTGAATAGCGATCTCGTCACGAGACTTGCCGCGCCAACACTGCGCCCAGGAGATCAGGAAGCGCTCTGCAGCACTCATGCCATCAATCACCGGGGGCTCTTTGCCATTGAGGGAAATGATGTAGGCCTTCCAGGCAATCCCAAGTCCTCCAAGATCTCCGATGTTCTCACCGATGGTGAGCTCACCGTTCACCTTGTATTTCTCGTCCAGACCCTCAGGGGTTAGGGCGTTGTACTGGTCAATCAGCGAGCGGGTTAGCTTCTCAAATGCCTCGCGGTCATCCTTTGTCCACCAGGAAACCAGCATTCCGTCACCGTCATACTTAGAGCCCTGATCATCAAAACCGTGTCCAATCTCGTGGCCGATGACTCCTCCGATGCCGCCGTAGTTGACGGCGTCATCGGCTTCGGCTGAGAAGAACGGTGGCTGCAGGATCGCTGCCGGGAAGACAATCTCGTTGAGCCCCGGGTTGTAATAGGCATTCACGGTTTGCGGAGTCATGTGCCACTCATCACGATCGATTGGAGCACCGATCTTGTTGGCGTGGTAGTCGAACTCCCATGAGGAAACGTTCATCACGTTTCCGATCAAATCCTCTTTTGAGATTTCGATGGAGGAGTAGTCCTTCCACTTCTCCGGATAGCCAATCTTTGGGGTGAACTTGGATAGCTTCTCTAGAGCCTTGGCCTTGGTTTCATCGGTCATCCAGGCAAGATCCTTGATGCTCTTTTCATATGCCGCGATTAGGTTTTCAACCAGCTCATCCATAGCGGTCTTCGACTCTGGCGGGAAGTGCTTCTCAACATAGATCTGACCAACGGCTTCACCCAAGGATCCTTCAACGAGGCTTACCGCTCGCTTCCAGCGTGGGCGGTTCACCGGCTGACCGGTGAGCTTGGTGCCATAGAAGGCGAATCTCTCATTGACAAATCCCGAGGAGAGATATGGTGCATAAGAGCGAATGCTCACCCATGACAACCAGTGCTTCAGCGCCTCGAGGTTCTCATCGATCAGGATGTTGCTCATGTTTTCGATGAAGGACGGCATCATCACGACTGCCTCGGTCATGAACTCTGGCTTGAGTGAGGCTCCCTCGAGATAGCTGTGCCAGTCGATGTTTTTGTTCATTGCCTTGAGCGTTGCGAAGTCTTTTAGGTTGTAGGTCTTCTCGGCATCGCGAGATTCAACCTTGGTCCAGTGCAGTTTGGCGATCTTGCTCTCTAGCTCAAAAATGCCCTGCGCCATATCGATTGCTTCGGTGGCCCCGTGTCCGGCAAGCATCAGCATGCGGGAGATGTGCGGGACATACTCCTCGCGAATCTCGGCATACTTCTCGTCAAAGTAGTAGTCACGATCTGGAAGACCTAGTCCACCTTGATACACGTGGACCAGATAGCGCTCCGGATTGCCCGGATCGTTGTCCACATAGCTTCCCCAAAGACCGCCAATGCCAGCGCGCTCAAGGGCACCAATCATAGAAAAGAACTCACTCATCGAGGAGATTGCAGCAATCTTTTCAAGACCCTCTGCCAAACGACCTAGGCCGACCTCTTCGATACGCTCCTCATCTAAAAACGACGAGTAGAGATCTCCGATCTGCTGGCTAACGCCAGGCTGTGGATCGGCTGCCGCCTCCTCCAGGATCTCCTTGACCGCAAGCTCCGCATCGTCGGCGAGCATGTAAAAGGACCCGAAGACTGCCTTGTC
Source organism: uncultured Aquiluna sp. (assembly GCA_965661645.1). GTDB lineage: Bacteria > Actinomycetota > Actinomycetes > Actinomycetales > Microbacteriaceae > Aquiluna. Next base: position 395 of record CBFIEQ010000022.1, on the reverse strand, counting down.
CTCTGGGATCTCGGTTTCATCCAGCCAGCTGCCATTGACGTGTCTAAACAAATCGTGTTTTGGAGCGATGCTAGGGCTTAGTTCTTGGGTGTTGATTCCGGGCTTCATTGGCATAGCCCTAGTCTATGCCTCACTGTGCGGGCTATATTTGGCCCGTGCAAAAGGTAATTCTCTACTACTCATTCGCCCCGGTGAAAGACCCCAGGGCAGTGATGCTGTGGCAAAAGACGCTTTGTCAGTCACTGAATCTCAAGGGCAGGATCCTGATCTCCGAGCACGGCATCAATGGCACCTTGGGCGGCCAGATGGAAGATCTGAAGAGGTACTGCCGCCAAACCAAGGATTACCCGGGGTTTGGAAAGACCGACTTCAAGTGGTCAGATGGCACGGGCAAC
>CBFIEQ010000021.1:0-16181 GCA_965661645.1 uncultured Aquiluna sp. | reverse complement strand
ACGTATCGAAGAGCTGCGAGCTTATTAGCCCCATAAACGGTCGCGACATCCAACATTGAGGGCGACGCGCTACGAAGCCCAAAGACGATGTTTACACGCGCCGGAAACAGAACGACAATTGCGCCCATAACAGCAACTGTTAGTTGCTCTCGACCAAAGATCAAAATCAAAATCGGCGCCATTGCGATTAGTGGAACGCTTCGTAGCAGCATGGCTATTGGCATCAGCGCTTGCTCAATAGACCTCGAGAGCGTGAACAGAATTGAAATCACAAGCGCAAACAGCAGGCCAAACGAAAACCCGATTGCCGCATCATACATAGTCTGACCCAGAGCAACCATCACCAGTTCCTGATGTTCTGCGGCGCTCTCCACCACGAACAGGTAGTTGAAAACGTCCACAGGGCCCTTGCCGATGAACGGCGTGACATTGAATGCCCATAGACCAAGTGTCCAAATCCCCAATACGACGATTAGTGCAACTGCAGTGTTTGCAAGTGATGAGGTGACAACCTTGAGGGTCTGTTTAGCCGCGTCGCGCTTAACTTTGGTGCGAAGTGCAATCAGCGAGCGATCTTCGGTGTCTTCTAGTTTGAAGTTCATTTCACCACCTGATCGTTAGCCCAGGGGGTTATTAGCTTTCCAATAATTCCAAAGATCCAGTAGCCGGCACCGGCAAGCGCTCCAGAAACCAGAGCAACCCCCCAGACTCTGGCAACCTCTAAAGACTGCTGTGCATTCACCATCGCTGGGCCAAAACCAACATCGGTGCCCCCGACATACTCACCCAAAATCGCGCCCAGGAATGCGGCTGGGGCGGCAATCTTGAAGGCTGCAAAAAGTGAAGGAAGAGCGGAAAGCAGCTGCACCTTAAACAGGCGATCTAGCGTGCTGCCGCCATAGGCCGACACCACGTCCAGAATTCGTTTGTCAGTTGATTTCACTCCCGTTACCGCCCCGATATAGGTGGTGAACAGCACGCTCATTGCTGCAAGCACAACTGCCGCTCCGGCAGGCTCGCCGGGACCTGGAGCGCCAACAATCAATCTCACGATCGGCCCAATCGCAACAATCGGTATTAGGTAGGTAATGATCGCCATTTGCGAGGCAAGCGAATCTAGTTTTGGAATGGTGAGTGCAATCGCGGCTAACACCAAAGCAATCGCATTACCCCAGAGAAATCCAAGCGCAGCTTCCAAGACCGTGATGCTGCCGTTTCTGAAGTAGAAGCTGAAGCCATCTTCAATCAGCTGTTCAACTACAGCTGGGGGAGTTGGAATTGCTCCACCTGATCCATCTGGTCTTCTGCCTACCGAGGCAAAAACGGTGGCAGCAAGTATCCACCAGATGCCGATGGTCGCGGCAATTCCGAAAAGCGATGTGATTCGACCTTTAGCTTTTTTATTCAGGACGCTAGTCATCAGCGTGCATAGCTCCGGAACCAAAGAGTAAATCTGAAGCATGGTCGTGAATCGCGTGGAACTCTGGGGTTCGCATCATCTCGGGAGTCCTAGGCCTTGGGAGGTCCACGTTGATCACTTCTTTGATTCGACCAGGTCTCGGGCTCATCACTGCAACCTGATCCGAGAGGAAGATCGCCTCTGAAATACCGTGAGTGACCATCAGGGTGGTGGCCGGCTTCTCGGTCCAGATTCGAAGTAGTTCAAGATTCAAGCGCTGTCTGGTCATATCGTCCAGCGCACCAAAGGGCTCATCGAGCAGCAGCACGCTGGGCTGAACAACCAAAGCCCTGGCGATTGAGACTCGCTGACGCATTCCACCTGAGAGCTGCGCAGGCTTCGCACCCTCAAAACCCTTTAGCCCCACCAGTTCAATCAGGTCTTGAATAAGCGAGTCATCGGCATCGACTCTCGCTAATTCAAAAGGAAGTTTGATGTTTTGGTAGACACTTCGCCATGGCATGAGTGCGGAGTCTTGGAATGCTATTCCTAACCGGTGGTCACTTCTGAGTTCTTTTGGCTCCATGCCATCAACGGTGACACTGCCTGAGGTTGGAGTTTCTAGACCTGCCAGAATTCGCAAAATCGTTGACTTGCCGCATCCGGATGGCCCTAGCAGCGAAAGAAAGCTACCGCGGTCAGAATGCAAGGTCGCGTTATCTAGTGCTGTGACGCTTTCCTTGCCAAGAGAAAACCTCTTGGTCAGGTTTGAAATGGTGATGCCACTGCCCAGAACAGGGTCCTGGGCAGTGGCAGCGTTAGTTTCCATTATTGAAGATTAGTCCAGTAGCTCTGGGTTCTCTTCATAGACCTCCGCCAGAAGGCTCAGGTCAAACAACTGCTCGGCGGTGATGTCATATCCAGCAGTTGCCAATGTGTCTAGAGTCTCTGCGATCAGAGCGTCAGAAACGGTCAGAAGACCGTTTGCACGAGTCTCATCGGTCAGGATCAAAAGGTCGTTCTGAGCGGTTGACTGCTGAACTTCCTTGTTGATGTCAAGGCCTAGGTCAGCGCCGTAGACCTCAACGGCCAGCTTTGCTCCAGCTTCTGGGTCGGCAATCGAGTCCTTCCAGCCGCGAATTGTTGCGCGCAGGAAGCCCTTGAGCGCCTCACGGTTGTTGTCAATTGAGTCTTGGGTCACGATGAAGGCCTCTGCGACAAATGGCAGACCTGCGTCAGCAAAGAGCAGGTTCGTGGTCTCGAAGCCTAGGTTGGCAACCGTGATTGACTCGTTGGTGATGTATGCCAAGAAGCCATCGACCTCGCCGTTTACTAGTGGTGATGGATCGTATTCAACCGGCACCTTGGTGACCTGAGAAGCATCAATACCATTTGCGGTTAGCAGTGCATCAAACAGAGTCTCATTGCCACCTGCCTGAACACCAATTCGCTTACCAATTAGGTCCTGAGCGGTCTCGATGTTTGCGCCGTCCTTCAAAGAAAGGATGGTGAACGGGCTCTTTTGGAAAGTTGCACCAATGATCTTTAGCGGGGCGCCCTCTTCAAGAATGACCGGGGTGACTGCAATGGCGTCTGATAGGCCAACCAGTGCACCACCCGAGAGGACAACCGCTGCGGTGGCAGTTGGACCGGCAATGAAGTTGACAGAGCTAAAGCCCTCTTCTTCGTAGTAGCCGTTCGAGTCCGCTAGAAACTCGCCAGCGAATTCGGCGTTTTTGATCCAGGAGAACTGGACGTCAAGTTGACCAAAGTCACTTGATTCCTCAGCTGGAGCACAGCCTGCCATTGCCAGGGTGGTTGCGGTCGCTGCGGCAAGGAGCGCAATGCGACGGGATATAGATAGCTTTGCCATTGTGGCCTTTCGGATTTGAAGGTTTAGGTAAAGAGACATCGCATCCTTGAGCGTCCCCTTGCATGAATTAAAGCACTACTTTTGGTAAACAGCTGGTTGCTGCTGCGTAATGCAGTGAATTCCTCCTCCGCGAGCAAATAATTCTCTTGCATCTATCAGCACTATTTCTCGGCCCGGATAGACATCTCGCATCAATCCCTTGATATCGTTGTCACGCTTTTCACCAAAGCTACAAAGCAGCACCGCGTTGTTTAGAACGTAGTGATTTATGTAGCTGTAATCGACATAACCATGAGAATCCTTGAGCACCTCGGGTGCTGGAACGTTTACGATCTGGTGTCCTGCCGAGATAAACAGCTCACGAACCTCAGCGCTAACCAGGTAATCCGGGTGGTTAGGGTTTTGCTGGTCGTGAATCAGCACTCTGCCATCGGGGGCGAAGCAGGACACGATGTCGACATGCCCCAGTGTTCCAAAGTCTTCGTAGTCGCGTGTAAGGCCCCGCTGTAGCCAAATTGCTTTTGAGGTTCCTAATTTTTCGTGAATCTCGTTTTCGACTTCTTCTTTTGGCCAACCAGGATTTCTCTCATTCCCGAGCTGAACGGTCTTGGTGAGCATCACAGTGTCTGAACCGTTGACGTGGAAGCCTCCACCCTCGTTGGTGAGGCGCGAATCGACAACCTCCACGCCCAAATGCTCTGCAATCGCCGTTGCTAATTTGGCGTCTTTTTCAAAGCTTGCCCACTCCTGTGCACCCCAACCGTTGAAAACCCAGTTCACGGCTTTGAGCCCTGTGCTTGCTGAAACGAAGCTGGGGCCAGAGTCTCTGATCCAAGCATCGTCTATTTCGATTTCGACTATTTCTATCTGAGAGCTGAGAAACTTTTTGGCGTTTTTGTGATCGCCGGGATTCACAACGCAGCTGACCTTCTCGAACTCACTTGCTGCGTTCGCGACATTAGCCCAAGTTTGCCTAGCTGCTAACTGTTCAGCTTCGGTTTCGCCGAGGGTGTAGCCGGCATGTGGAAAGGCGACCCAGGTACGCTCATGTTGCTCCCACTCAGCCGGGAACCTCATGGACGTAGCCCCGGTATTCCACCCTGAACGCCCCTGCCTCCTTGGGCTCTGGCGTTTAAAAGGGGCTCAGTCAAAACTGAATAGGTGTCTGGCCTTCTAGTTCCAAAAAAAGGAAATAGCTCCAGCCAGTCTCGCCTTTGATCAAGGTCGAGGTCAGCAATCAAAATCTCATCGCTGGATCTGCTGGCTTGAGCCAGGATCCGGCCGTATGGGTCAACAATGAAGCTAGAGCCGTAGAAATCAATCCGGCCTTCGTTGCCGTATCGGTTTGGAACGACAATAAACAAACCGTTTGCAATGGCATGAGAGACAATCACCTGTCGCCACAGCGGCTCGGTATCAAAATCCGGGTGGTCAGGCTCTGAACCAATCGCGGTTGGGTAGCAAAGGATATCCGCCCCATTTAGCCCATATGCCCTGGCAACCTCTGGGAACCATTCGTCCCAACAGGTCGGAAGTCCCAGCTTTGGCTTTCCCTCTAGACCAAGTTCATACACCGGATATGGGTTTTGGTTTGGACCAGGTTGAAAGTACTGATCTTCGAAGTAACCTTCGGTCACGGGGATATGCAACTTTGGGGTTGCTCCGACGAGGTTGCCATCGGGTCCCACGATTATCGCCGTGTTTAGACCGCGCCCATCGGAAAAATTCTTGGCTTCAAAAAGTGAAGCGTGAACGTAGATTCCTAGCTCTTTGGCCAAGCTGGAAACAAGGCTCATGGTTGGCCCGGTGGCGAGATTCTCGGCCGAGTCTGTGGGCGTTGAGGTTGGCAACACATCAGCGGGATAGCGCGAAAGGGTGAGCTCCGGGAGAAAAACCACCTCAGCTCCGTTGTTCTTTGCTTCTCTTATTGCTTCCGAGATCATCGCCAGCTGCTCCGCTTCGCTTTCGCGCCAGCGATACTGGATTGCGGCAACGCGAATGCTTTCTCGCTCCGGAGCTCTTGTTCTAGAAAGTGATTCGAGAGCGGGTGCAATTGTGATCTTCATTTTTCCTCCAGTGAGTCGAGGATTTTCTTTAGGTCCTCAAAGCTGGTTTTTGGGTTGATGATTGCAAATCTGAGGTGTGGGCGACCTGAGAGGCTCGAAGGCAAAACAAAAGCCTCTCCGGATGTCAAAAGCTCTTCAGACCAGCGGTCATAGTCTTCTTGGCTCCAACCATTGCGCTCAAAGACAACAACAGATAGCTCTGGTTCGCGAACCAGGGACAGGTAGCTACGAGAGCCAATCTCCTTGGCTATTTGCTGAGCAAGTTGATTATTTAGGGCAATTGCGTCTCGATAAGCCTGAATGCCGTGGGTAGCCATTGAAAACCAAAGTGGTAGTCCTCTGACTCTTCGGGTTAACCCGAAGCTGTAATCGGCCGGGTTGTGATCGGGAGAGTCGTTCAGAGCCTCCAAGTACTCGCCTTTTTGCATGTGCGCATCTCGTGCCTGGTGGGGGTCTCTATAAACCAAGGCGCAGGCGTCAAATGGCGCATATAGCCATTTGTGGGGATCAACGATGAAGCTGTCGCAGTGCTCGATTCCCGCGAAAAGATGCTTGGTGGCAGGGTCCAAAATGCCGGCAAGGCCATATGCGCCATCGATGTGTAGCCAGATGTCATTAGCCTTCGCAACGGCCGCGATTTCGGAAATCTTGTCAACTATGCCGAAGTTTGTTGTTCCCGCCGTTGCAACAATTGCAAACACTCTTGCTGTTGTTGCTTTCAGGGCATTTTTCACAGCATCACCGGTTAGCTTGCCGAGAGAGTCAACTTCCGCTCGAACCAATTCAATGTTCATAACCTTGGCTGCTGCCTTCAGCGAGCTATGAGCTTCAGCGCTGCAAATCACAGCCATAGGCTCTAGTTGGGCAATCGTGTGTTTTTGCCTAAAAACCTCGCGAGCGGTTACTAGGGCAGAGAGGTTGCCTAAAGTACCCCCTTGCACAAAAACCCCAGCTGCCCCGTCTGGTAGCCCAACCTCTTTGGCTAAAAATTCAAGAACCTGATTCTCGGCATAAACCGCTCCGGAGCCCTCCATCCACGAGCCTCCGTAGATTGAGGAGGCTGAGACAACGAGATCGAAAAAGGTGGCCGCCTCGCTAGGTGCGTTTGGGATAAAGCTCAAAAAGTTTGGATGATCGGTCGAGATGGTTGCAGGTGCCAACAGCTCACCAAAAATCTCTAGGGCAACCTTGCCGCCAATGCCATCCTCCGTGATGGTCTTGGGGACGTTTTGCTCAAGCCAATCTTTTGTCTGGGGTGCATCCAGGGGGGCGGGATCAAGATCCATCCGCTCAATTGCGTAGTTCACAATTTGATTTCGCAGTGCCTTGGTTTCGGGGCTCTGGGTGTGCATCCTCGCACCGTCACGCATTAGAAAACTCCTAGTTGGGTCACCCAACTCTAACCAATTGGACCCTTGTGAAAGTGTTCAAATACGATGTTGGTTCTCGTGTTCGCAACCGAGGCATTATTGCTCAGCTGTTCCAAAACGAACTCCCTTACTTCCGCCGAATTTCTTACCGCGACGTGCACTAAGAAGTCCTCTGCCCCTCCAAGAAAGAAGACCTGAATCACCTGTGGGTGCTCGCGCATGCTCTGCATGAAGGCAGCCAGGTTGGCCCTTGCTCCGGCCCTCAGGGTCACAGAGATCACAGCCTGCAATTCAAGACCAAGAGCACCGGGGGAGATTTCTGCGGTGAATGAGCGAATGACTTTCTGTTCGACAAGGTTGCGCACGCGTCCCAAGCAAGTTGAGGCGGCAATCCCAACCTTGGCAGCTAGGTCCTGGTTGCTGATTCTGGCATTTAACGCCAGCTCGCGGAGGATCTCGCGATCAACTCCGTCCAATGCGGGATGAATATTCTTCGAATTCTGCATCACAGTTGTTCCTATTCAAGAGAAAACCAAATGTATGGGGCTAATTACAGAAGATTATTCGATTCAGTAGCGAAAATGTCGAAGAAACTGTGATTATTAGCCCAATTGTTGAAGGAGCACAGATGCTGGTAGGCGTCCCAAAAGAGATAAAGAACAATGAAAACCGCGTTGCGATGACCCCAGCAGGGGTTCATGAGCTGTCGGTTCGAGGGCACCAGGTCCTAATAGAAGCTGGTGCAGGAGTTGGCTCCGGGTTTCAAGATTCCGAGTATGTCTCTGCTGGTGCCGCTTTGGCCTCAAGCGCGAAAGAGGTTTGGGACAAGGCGGAGATGATCGTAAAGGTCAAGGAGCCAATCTCTCCCGAGTATGCCCTGATGAGGAAGGGGCAGATTCTCTTCACCTATCTGCATCTTGCGGCCTCTAAAGACTGCACCGATGCGATTGTGAAATCGGGCACCACAGCAATTGCCTACGAGACAGTTCAGTTGCCAAATCGCTCGCTGCCGTTGCTCCACCCAATGAGTGAGGTTGCAGGAAGACTATCCGCTCAGATTGGCGCTAATCAACTCATGAAGTTTAATGGCGGCACTGGCGTTTTGATGGGCGGGGTTCCGGGAACCCCAAGGGCAAAGGTCGTGGTCATTGGTGGCGGCGTGGCTGGCACAGAGGCCGCCTTCGTTGCCAATGGGATGGGAGCTGATGTCACGGTTATTGACCTGTCAATTCCCCGCTTGCGCGAACTGGATTCAAGGTTCAACGGTGAAGTGCAGACAAGAGTCTCGACCGGCTACGAGATAGCCGAACAGCTCAAGGATGCGGATTTAGTTATCGGGTCCGTGTTGATCCCTGGTGAGAAGGCGCCAAAACTGGTGACTGACGCGATGGTGAAGGCAATGAAGCCGGGAGCTGTTTTGGTTGACATTGCAATCGACCAGGGCGGCTGCTTTGAGCATTCAAAGCCGACCACGCATGACAATCCAACCTTCAGCGTCCACAACACGGTTTACTACTGCGTTGCAAACATGCCAGGTGCTGTCCCCGCCACTGCGACTCGTGCGCTCACAAACGCGACCTTGCCCTACGTGATTGCTATCGCTTCAAAAGGCTGGAAGAAAGCTCTCAGTGACGATGCTTCGCTCGCGCTTGGACTCAATGTTCACGATGGAAAAATCGTCTACCGCGCGGTTTCCGATGTTTTTGCTGACTTCGAGACCCTGGAGCTAAGCGAAGCGCTGAACTAGGCAGTTAGCGCTTGCGCTTTTTGTAGGCGCTGTAGCTAGTGATCGCGATGGCAGCAATCGTGATGCCCACCAATAGCCAGAGAGCTATGTTGCGCTCCTGGGCAATCGCTTCGCATGAGGTCCAGCCCTCAATCTGAGCGTCTGGCGTGCAGGTCTCGGGATCAAAGAAGCCAACCCACCAGGCCAAAATTCCAATGCCGGTGATTGTTGCCAGCATGGCAAGCGAATTGTTGCGCATGCTGTTTCTAGCTACTCTGCCGGAGTTTGTTTAGCAATCTCCGCACGGACATCGTCCATGTTTAGCTCCTGCACTTTGCCAATCAGGTCGGTAAGTGCAGGACCTGGAAGCGCTCCAGCCTGATTGAAAAGCAAGATGCCGTCTCGGAAGATCATCAGGGTTGGAATTGAGGAGATGCCAGCCATACCGGCGAGCTGCTGCTCGGCCTCGGTGTCAACCTTTGCGAATGTGATTGCAGGGTGATCCTCAGAAGCTTTTTCAAAGATCGGCCCGAACATCTTGCAGGGTCCGCACCACTCTGCCCAAAAATCAACGAACGTGATGCCCTCTTTTGCCACCGTCGACTCGAAAGTGTCCAGGGTGAGCTCTACTGTTGCCAAACTAATCAACTACCTTTACTGCTCTTTGTTTACGCGCGGTTTGCGCTAACAGGATTCCTGCAATAACCACCATACTTCCCAACGCCTGAGTGGTGCTAATTGCTTCGCCAAGCCACAAAAGAGCAATGAGTGCAGCAGTAACGGTTTCTAGGGTTGCTACAACTCCAACCACAGTTGCGCTGAGGTGCCGAAGAGCCAGGTAACTAAATGCCATTGGCATAAACGATCCGGTTACCCCCATGAAGATCAACAGTGCCCAGAGTGGAACCCCGGTGCCAGTAAGGTTCCCAGTTAGATCCACCGAGTCGGAGAGCCTGGTGAAATCAAAGCTGCCCAGATCCGAGGCGACAAAAAAGATCAGGGTCGCGATCCCCATGCCGTAGCTCATCACCACATTGGTCGGCAGGTGGCGCTGAATACGCTCACCGGTGATGAAGTAGGTGGTTAGCGAGGCAGCCGCTGCAAAGCCAAAGAAGACTCCAACTGGATCCAGCTGCGAGTCCCAAACCTGGCCAACCACAGCAAGACCACCAAGTACCAAGGCTGCCCCCAACCAGATCTGGCGCTTTACCTTTTCCTTGAAAAACACCAGGGCAATTATGGGTACCCAGAGCACGGCGGTGTACTCAATCAGAAGAGCGACGCCGATTGGCAGATAGAGCACGGCAAGTGAATAGGTCCACTGCAGCATTCCGACACCAACGATGCCAAGCAAGATCAGTGACGGAATCAGGCGCCTAGGCACCTTCATCAGTTTTGGGTTTGCGATCAACGCCCAGCTCAGAGCAATAAGCCCAGCAGACAGTGATCTAACGAACACCACAATTTCGGCACTAATGCCGGATTCGATGATGACTTTGGTTGTGGAGGCATTCACTCCAAATAGGAGGGCTGCGGCTAAGGCATATAAAACACCAAGCGTGGGGTGCTTCTGGCTCAATTCGGCTCTTTCTCGCTGGCACTTATCAGGAATCAAACCACCAGCCAATGTAGTTTAGGAACTTATGGAAACTTTTGTGCTTGGCGGCGGGTGTTTTTGGTGTCTTGATTCTGCATATGTTCAGTTCAAGGGCATCTCGGATGTGACATGTGGCTACACCGGCGGAGCGGTGGCGAACCCGAGCTACGAAGCAGTATGCAATGGGAACACTGGTCACGCCGAGGTTGTGTCGGTGAGTTTTGACCCTGAGGTGATTACCAGTGAGCAAATTCTCGACATCTTCTTCACCTTGCATGACCCAACTCAGCTGAATCGCCAGGGCAACGATGTTGGCACTCAATACCGGAGCAGCATGTTCTATTCCAGCCAAGAGCAAAAAGAAACATTCGAGGCCGCGATTGAGCGCGCCAAGGTGATATGGGGTGATGACATCGTGACTGAGTTGAGCCCTCTGCGCGAGCTTTATGCCGCGGAGGATTACCATCAAGACTTCTTTGCAAAGAATCCCAATCAGGGTTACTGCGTAGCAGTTGTCGCACCAAAAGTCTCAAAGGTGAGGGCAAAGTTCTCGCACCTGCTTGCCTAACATGGGCGATTTTTCGAAAGTTATCCACAGATTCCAAAAACCTCTGTTGCTGAGGTTTTTGGATTGAGAAGCTTTGCTGACCAACTATCAGAAAGGTCAGCCATGACAGAAACCATCTCAGTAACCGGGTTCGTTGCTACGGACCCAAAAGTAAACACCACCACATCCGACCTGAACATAACGTCGTTCCGAATGGCTTCAGTGGGACGGCGTTTCAATAAGGAAACCGCTAGGTGGGAGGACACTCAGCCTAATTGGTTCTCAGTCCACTGTTTCCGGACGCTCGCTGATCATGCGGCTCAGTCAATTGCCAAGGGTGATCGAATCATCGTACGCGGCAGGCTCAAGATTCGCGACTGGGACAATGGTGAGCGCCATGGCACTGCGGTCGAGATAGAGGCTGAGTCCTTGGGTCACGACCTTATGTTCGGTATTTCAAGCTTCGAAAGAACCACCCACACGCCCGATACCGAAGAAGAAGAGTCGGAGGCTGAGCTGCAACCGGCTTAGTCCTTCCGAAGCCGGGGAAAGGCAGCGCCCCCATCCCTCTGCTACCCGGCAACCTAGAACCCCTCTTCAGCTAAACTCCTTAGCTGAAGAGGGGTTTTCCTCTTGCAGTTTGAAATCCAAGATTGGTTTTACTTTGGCTGAATTTATTTATCAGATGATCAAAGCTCGCAAGGCTCACGGAGACAAGGTCATCCTCGATGATGTCACGTTGGCTTTTTATCCAGGCGCCAAGATCGGCGTCGTGGGCCCAAACGGTGCGGGTAAGTCTTCGGTGATGAAGATCATGGCTGGCATTGACACCCCATCTAATGGTGAGGCCAGATTGAGCCCTGGATACAGCGTCGGAATGCTTATGCAGGAGCCTCCACTGAATGAGGAAAAGACTGTTTTGGGTAACGTCCAAGAGGCCGTCGCACCTCTGATGGCAAAGATTGACCGCTTCAACGAAATCAGTGCAGAGCTAGCAAACCCCGATGCCGACTTCGACACCTTGCTCGCCGAAATGGGCACATTGCAAGAAGAGATCGATGCTGCTGATGGTTGGGATCTTGAGAATCAACTAGAGCAGGCCATGGATGCTCTTCGTTGCCCTCCAGGGGATGAGCCGGTTACTCACCTTTCGGGTGGAGAGCGGCGCAGGGTTGCTCTTTGCAAATTGTTGTTGCAAAAGCCGGATCTGCTGCTCTTGGATGAACCTACAAACCACCTCGATGCTGAGAGCGTGCTTTGGCTAGAGCAGCACCTCGCTAAGTATCCGGGTGCGGTTTTGGCAGTCACACACGATCGATACTTCCTAGATAACGTTGCTGAATGGATTTTGGAGCTAGACCGCGGCCGCGCTTACCCCTACGAGGGCAACTACTCGACCTACCTGGAAAAGAAGGCAGAGCGCCTGGAGGTTCAGGGCAAAAAAGACGCCAAGCTCGCAAAGCGACTGCAGGATGAATTGGCATGGGTTCGTTCAACGCCAAAGGCTAAGCAGACCAAATCCAAGGCCAGACTCTCGCGTTACGAGGAGATGGCAACAGAGGCCGAGAAGACCAGAAAGCTGGACTTTGAGGAAATCCAAATTCCACCAGGTCCTCGATTGGGAAATGTGGTCATTGAGGCAAAGAACATCTCAAAGGGCTTTGATGACAGAGCGCTGTTCTCAAATTTGAGCTTCAGTCTTCCGCGAAACGGCATTGTTGGGATTATCGGTCCAAACGGTGTTGGTAAGTCGACTCTATTCAAATGCATTACCGGGCTCCACGAGCTTGACTCGGGGGAGTTGAAAATCGGTGACACGGTCAAGATCTCTTATGTTGACCAGTCGCGTGAGGGCATTGACCCAAACAAGAGCCTCTGGGAGGTCGTCTCTGGCGGTCTTGATTACATGCAGGTTGGTCAGGTCGAGATGCCATCACGTGCCTACGTGGCTGCCTTTGGCTTCAAGGGCGCGGATCAGCAAAAGAAGGCGGGTGTGCTCTCCGGTGGTGAGCGCAACCGGCTAAACCTCGCTTTGACCCTAAAGCAGGGTGGAAACCTATTGCTGCTTGATGAGCCGACCAACGATCTAGATGTCGAGACGCTGGCCTCTTTAGAAAATGCGCTGCTGGAATTCCCAGGTTGTGCGGTTGTCATCACACACGATCGCTGGTTCTTGGACCGGGTTGCAACCCACATTCTTTCCTACGAGGGAACTGATGAGAATCCGGATAACTGGTACTGGTTTGAAGGGAATTTCCAGGCCTATGAGGACAACAAGATTGAGAGGCTCGGAGCCGAGGCTGCCAAGCCGCACCGCTCTACCTATCGCAGACTAACTCGCGACTAGTCAGGAATTCTGATCATGCCCTCCTGGGCAACAGTGGCGACCAGCTCTCCAGCCTGAGAGTAGATCCTGCCTTGCGATAGGCCTCGGCCATTGGATGCGGTAGGGGAGTGTTGAACGTAGAGGTGCCAGTTGTTTAGGTTCGGAGTTTTGTGAAACCAGATGGCATGGTCAAGGCTTGCTGCCGATAGTCCTGGGTGCGCCCAACTCAAGTTGTGATTGCGCATAACTGCTTCCAGGATGGTGTAATCCGAGGCGTATGCCAAGGCTGCCGTGTGAATCAGCGGATCGTTTTTCAGCTCTGAGATGGTCTTGAACCAAACCTGCTGGTCAGGTTTTTGCTCTTTGGCTGGCCTCAGATAAACCGGCTCACCAACATGGCGGAGGTCAAAGGGGCGAGCCTTGGACCAGTAGTTCGTTGCCGGGTGGTCAATCATTGATAGCAAATCACTTGCCGATGGCAGCAACTCTGGGTCAACGCTTTGAGGCATAGGTTCCTCGTGAGTCAGCCCGGGGCCCTCTAGCTGAAAAGATGCGATCATCGAAAAGATCGGCTTGTCGTCTTGAATTGCATGCACACGGCGGGCTGAAAAGCTGCGACCATCGCGCAGGATCTCAACGCTGAATCTGACGGTTTTGTCGATGTCTCCCGGGCGAAGAAAGTAGCTGTGCAGCGAGTGAACCCTTCGATCACCCGGAACGGTCCTTGTTGCGGCAACAAGGGACTGGGCCAGTACTTGACCACCAAAGACCCTGCCTTGGGGCATCCACTGCGTTTTGCCCTCGAACTCGGTATCGGCTAGCTGTTCAATGGCTAGAACCATCTCGAGGTCGGCGATTGGATCTTCCGGGATTTGATTCATGAGTTCCTAAGTCTTATTTCCCCGCTAGTTTAGACAGCGACCATGAACCAGACACTTCTTCTCCAAGACCAAGCCGACGTGAGCGACCTAACTGCCTATTTGACAAGAGCCAAAAAGCTTGACTCGGAGGGTGCTGTGAAGCTGCGTTGCTTTGGAGACGTGCTCGCGGTCTACGTATCTCCAATCTTTTCAGGTTCCCTGATTGGTGATGGGCCAACAGTCTTGGGTCTAAGGACACTGCAGCTTGCTCAACCTGTCGAACTTGATGGCACGTTTGAGATCTCCGCAATACTCGATCGACTTGCAGTCGGGAAGCTTGAATGGAGCATGCCGCCATCTCAAGTTAGGGTTGCCTGGTCCGGTGTCATCCCTCCAAGACAGGGCTGGCAAGAGGTTGCATCCCTAGATCAAGCGCAATTAACCTCTTGGGCAAAGGATGGAATAGCTGAGGTCGCTCAAGCGCTTCCTGAATCCGTTGGATCTTCGATTGCTGCGAAGGTCAGGTTGCAGATTTGGAGTAGAGCGGTCGATTTAGACATAGGGCTACCGGGTGCTGCGGCGTTTGCGATGGCGGGTCTTGGCTTTATGCAGCCCGGTGAAAAGATCAGAGTCTTTAGTTCAAACAACTGGCTTCGGCTTAGCAGTCAGTATGGGCACGTGCTGTCCAAAAAGAGCGCAGCAACCTAATCTTCAAGACTGTTTTGCATGGCCTGGGCAGCTCTTTCGAGATAGCCCCAAAGTTCGGCCTCATCGAGTGGACTCAGCTCTAGAGAATCAACTGCCACCCTCATCGCAGCTAACCAAGCCTGTTTAGCTTTTGGTCCAATCTTGAATGGGAAGTGTCGCATCCGAAGGCGTGGGTGACCACGCTCCTGTTGGTAGGTGTCTGGCCCACCCCAGTATTGCTCCAGAAACATCCTTAGCCTGCGCTCAGCGGGGCCAAGGTCCTGCTCCGGATACATCGGCTTGAGTAATTCATCCTGCGCAACTTGCGCATAGAAGACCTTGGCCAGTTGTTCAAATGCCTTCGGACCAAGGCGCTCATACATTGTCTGCAAGCTATTTGGCCAGGTTGATCTTGGCAGCACTCATTAGGTTGATGCCCTTAGCGTCAAAGGCCGCCTTGCAGCGCTTGCGCAACTCGCGAGCAACTGCCCACTGTCTGTTGGGAACGGTCTTTGCAGAAGCCCTGATGATGAACTGTTCTCCAGACACGTGCTGCATTCCCCAGATTTCGACCTCTGCTGTCATGTCCTTGCTCCACTCGTCGCTTGCGCGCATCTCGGAAGCCACATCAAGGATGATGCTTTGTACCTGGTCAACATCGTTGTCATATGCGAAAGCGAAGTCCAAAAGTGCCGCGGCCCAGTCTTGAGAAGCGTTACCGACCTCGTTAATTTCACCGTTTCTGACAAACCAGAGGGTGCCATGGATGTCTCGAATCTCAGTGACTCTGAGGCCTACTTTCTCAACCTCACCCGAGACATCGCCTATTTCCACCCAGTCACCGACCCCGTACTGGTCTTCAAAAACAATGAAGATTCCGGCGAGAAGGTCCTTTACAAGCGACTGTGCTCCAAAGCCAATGGCCGCTCCGAGAATTGTTGAGACGGCTATCAATGCACCGACATCGACTCCAAGTTCGCTTAGCACCATCACAAGGGCAGTAATGGTGATTGCCCAGGTTGCGAAGTTGTCTAGCACCGAAGCAATGGTCTTGGTGCGTTGAGTTAGCCTTTGCTCAGCCAGAATAGAATCCACTCGCTCAACTTTCGCAGCGTGATTCACGCCGTTGACGATGGTCTTCACTAGTCGTCGAGAGCTGATGCGAAGCAGCAATCTCAGCACTATCGCGCCAACGATGATTGCAGACACTGATATCAGTGTTGACCAATCACTTAGTAGCTGTTCGAACTCCATGTTGCCTCCTAGTTGTCAGCTTGCTGAGCCTTCAAAGCCCTCTCGACGCCCGCTAGGGACTCTAGAAGTATCCTCCTGAAAGCTGGTCTGGAAGTTGCAAACTCACCGTTCATTAGATCTCTAGTCTTCTGTGCAAGCTCTTCCGAGGCTAGCTGAATCGGGTAGAGGTTGTTTAGAAGGTATGCGGCAATGTGGTAGCTGCGGGATTCCCAAATGGTTGGCGCTACCTCGTGGTAGGCGTCTACAAATGGTTCCAGAAGGGCCAGATCGTTTGTGCGACCAAAGGCCATGGACGCAGAGTTGACCAAGGTATTTGAGTACTCTTCAGTTTTGGTGAGAATGTCCCAGCTCTTCTTTTTGTCGGTCGGGTTCGGCAGCACGGCTTTGGCTGCAGCAGCGAACTTTTGACCATTGGCGGTGTTGTCCATTGCCAGTTCAGCCCCAATTGCGGCAAAGTCTGCTCTGCCGCCAATGAC
>CBFIEQ010000020.1:0-17975 GCA_965661645.1 uncultured Aquiluna sp. | reverse complement strand
TCTAGGGTTTCCTAGCGAGCCGAGATTACTCTTTGAGTTATGGATCTATCCCGTGAACTAAGCCGGTTCGGCAGCTGGCTTGTGGCCAGGGGGACTAGTGAAAATACGCAAAAGGCATACCTGACAGACATCAAGGACTATTTGGAGTTTCAGAAGAGCTCTAAGGGTGAATTGAATCTAGAGAACCTCCGGGCTTGGCTTTTTGCGCAATCGGAGGCGGGTGCCAACAAGAGCACGCTGGCCAGAAAGACCTCGTCCCTTCGAGCGTTTACCGGTTGGCTATTTGAGCGTGGAGTCATTCTGGAGGACCCGGGCCTAAGGCTAAAAACCCCGAAGCTTGATAGAAATCTGCCAAAGGTTGCGTCTGAATCATCTTTAGCGCTTGTATTGAAAGACCTTGAAGAGGCTGCAAAGACGCAGGAGCCTAATCTGATATTGCGCTGGTGCGCCTTTGAGCTGTTGTATTCAACTGGCATGCGAGTCAGCGAATTGGCCGGACTTGGAGTGGGGGACATTGACTTCAGCCGAAGGCTGCTTCGAGTGATGGGCAAGGGCTCGAAAGAGCGGATGCTGCCCTATGGCGTTTCTGCGGAACGAGCTCTGGAAGCTTGGTTGCGACACGGGCGACCCAAGGTTGATTTAGGACTCAGCGACAAACTCCTGTTGAATTCAAGGGGTAAGAAAGTTGGAGTCCGCCAGCTCTATTCGGTGGTAGCCAACGAACTTGCCAAGACGTCGACTGGCGCCGCTGGTCCCCATACGCTTCGCCATTCAGCAGCAACCCACCTTTTAGACCACGGAGCAGATTTGAGAGCGGTGCAGGAGATTCTGGGGCACGTTTCGCTTGGAACGACACAGATTTATACCCATGTTTCCATCGAACGACTTCGTGCATCTTTTGAACAGGCGCACCCTCGCGCTTAGCGAGTGAGCACCGGGGCACTCAACATCCCATAGAACAGAAGCGGGTTCAGGTAGCCGTACTCATTGCGAATTGAAAAGTGCACACAGGATTCGCAGTGCATTTCATAGTCGGTCTCGGGAGTGCACAGCAATCCAATCTTCTGGCCAGCCAAAACACTGCTGCCCCTTTGTAAAAGGGCGCAAACCGGCTCAAAACTTGCTTTCAGACCCGAGTTTGAAACAACCGTGACTACTTGCCGATTGAAGACCTTTCCAGCGAAAAAGATTTCACCATCAAATGGGGAAGAGATGGCAGTGGTGGCGTCAATTGCGAGATCAATACCTCTGTGACCTGGCCCTTTTGGCCAGAGCGGAGCCTGAAAGCTTTCTTTGATGTCCTCGTGATTGAATGGCACCGGCTTTGCAATGATTTCAGGGGCGGGTGCTGAAGCGGTGAGCAGTAGAAAAAGTATCGCCAGTAGTTTTGTCATAAACCGAGCATCTAGCTTTTTGGTTTTTTCGTTTTCAACTCAGAAAAACTAGTGGATAAGCCCTACTTTGGCTGGTATGCTCAAAACACGGCTCGGGCTTGTCCCGAGTCGAATTCGCGTGTTCCGACAAATACGAAAACATCAGTCCCAACTCGTTGGGTGTTTTAGTAGGGAATGCCAGGGGGGTTGCCAACCGGTAACGCCATAAAACTGATGGGGCACTTAGCGTGCCCAAAGGAGAGCCATTTTGGCCACAATCACAATGCGCCAGCTACTGGACGCGGGTGTTCACTTCGGTCACCAGACCAAGCGGTGGAACCCAAAGATGAAAAAGCACATTCTGACCGATCGCTCGGGCATCTACATCATTGACTTACAGCAGTCGGTTGGTCACATCGACGAGGCCTACAACTACGTCCGTGACCTAGTTGCCAACGGTGGTTCGATCATGTTCGTTGGAACCAAGAAGCAGGCTCAGGAGGCAGTTGCAACCGAGGCTTTGCGAGTAGGTCAGCCTTACATCAACCAACGTTGGCTTGGTGGTCTTTTGACCAACTTCAACACCGTCAACAAGCGAATTGCTCGCATGAAGGAACTTGAGGGCATGGACCTCAATGACGCTTCAAAGTCGAGCTACACCAAGAAGGAACTTCTAATGTTCCGTCGTGAGCGCGACAAGCTCGAGAAGTCGCTTGGTGGTATTCGCAACATGAGCAAGACTCCGAGTGCACTGTGGGTAGTAGACACCAATAAGGAGCACCTGGCTATCACCGAGGCCAAGAAGCTCGGTATTCCAGTAATCGCAATTTTGGACACCAACTGTGATCCAGACGACGTCACAATCGGTATTCCAGGCAACGATGACGCGATTCGCGCCATCGAGCTGCTGACCAAGGTCATCGCGGACGCTGCAGCTGACGGCATGATTGCCCGTCACTCAGGTTCCGCAGAAGAGGCAGAGCCACTGGCTGAGTGGGAGCGCGAGCTCCTCGAGCAGGGCGCAGCTGCCACCGATGCCCCAGCAGCCGAAGCTGCCGTCGAGGAAGTCAAGACCGAAGAGGCTCCTGCCGAGGCAGTAGCCGAAGAGGCAACCACTGAAGAGAAGGGTGCGTAAGCATGGCTAACTACACCGCAGCGGATGTAAAGGCACTTCGCGAGAAGTCCGGCGCTGGAATGATGGATTGCAAGGGTGCTCTTGACGAGGCAGATGGCGACATCGAAAAAGCTTTTGAGCTTCTGCGTTTGAAGGGCCTGAAAGGCGTTTCAAAGCGCGAGGGCCGCACCACCTCAAACGGTCTGGTTGTTGCTCGAGTTTCAGGTGGCAAGGGAACGCTAATTGAGCTTGCTTGCGAGACTGACTTCGTTGCCAAAGCTGAGAACTTCGTTGCACTTGCTGAGCAGGTTGCAGATGCAGTCGTGGCCGCCGGCGCCGAGGGCGTTGAGGCTGGATTGGCAGCAGATCTTGCCGGTCAGAGCGTGTCTGATGCAATTGTCGACAAAGCCGCAATCATGGGCGAGAAGGTAGAGCTACGCAAGGTTGAGGTCGTATCTGCCTCTGCTATTGATGCTTATCTGCACCGCACCAGCCGCGACCTACCTCCGCAGGTGGGCGTGCTGCTCGGTTACGAGGGCTCAGATGCTGACACTGCTCACGACATTGCAGTTCACATCGCAGCTTTCAGCCCGAAATACCTTTCTCGAGAAGAGGTCCCAGCTGACATCGTTGCCAAGGAGCGCGAAATCGCTGCTGAGACCGCTCGCAATGAGGGCAAGCCAGAGGCTGCTCTGGAGAAAATTGTTGAAGGTCGCGTGACCGGTTTCTACAAAGAGGTTTGTCTTTTGGACCAGGCCTTTGCCAAGGACGCGAAGCAGTCAGTTGCAAAGGTTGCCGAAGCGGCTGGACTAAAGCTAACCGGCTTTGTTCGACTGAGAGTCGGAAGCTAAATCTGAGAAAAAGCTTCACGGGCTCGGGGAATCCCCGGGCCCGTTTTGCATTTGCGCCCTAGTATTGTTCGAGGTTAGAGCCAAATCCCATCTGGAGGTGCAAGGTGGCGTCCGAAAAGCGCAGAGTGCTACTAAAGCTATCGGGAGAGGCCTTCGGTGGAGGTTCCCTAGGGGTTAATCCAGATGTTGTATCAGAGATAGCCAAACGAATTGCAAGTGCCTCAAAAGAGGTAGAGATCGCCATTGTTGTTGGCGGTGGCAACTTCTTCAGGGGAGCAGAGCTTTCCAATCGTGGCATGGATCGCGGTCGAGCCGACTACATGGGAATGCTCGGCACGGTAATGAACGCCTTAGCACTTCAAGATTTCATTGAGCAGGCCGGTGCCGACGTTCGAGTCCAGACCGCAATTTCGATGGCCCAGGTTGCTGAGCCATACCTGCCGCTTCGCGCAATTAGACATCTAGAGAAGGGGCGCATCGTGGTATTCGGTGCCGGTGCTGGGTTACCTTACTTCTCTACCGACACCGTTGCGGCACAGCGCGCCTTGGAAATTGGAGCCGAAGAGGTATTGGTTGCAAAAAACGGAGTGGACGGTGTCTACTCGGCCGACCCGCGCAAGGACCCAACCGCTGTGAAGCTTGACGAAATCAGCTATCAGGAGGCTCTTGTACAGGGCCTGAAGGTGGTCGATGCAACCGCCTTCTCGCTGTGCATGGATAACAAGATGCCAATGCGTGTGTTCAGCATGGATCAAATTTCAGAGGCCCTCTTAGGCGAGCAAGTCGGCACCGCCGTCAGACCTTAGATCAAAATAGGAGACAAAAATAATGATCAGCGAGATTATGGCCGAGGCCAAAGAGAAGATGGACAAGGCTGTCGAGGCAACAAAGGAAGACTTTGCCTCCGTAAGAACGGGAAGGGCCAATCCCGCGATGTTCCAGAAGGTAATGGTTGATTACTACGGAACTCCAACCCCGCTTGGTCAACTCGGTGCAATTCAGAACCCTGAGGCCAGGTCGATTTTGATAAACCCCTACGACAAGAGCGCCCTGCAGGCCATTGAAAAGGCTTTGATGGCAATGCCAAACCTGGGTGTTCAGCCAAACAATGATGGCAATGTCATTCGCATCAACCTCCCTGAGCTAACTGAGGAGCGACGCAAGGAGTATGTGAAGCTCACTCGCGACAAGGCGGAGCACGGCAGGGTCTCGGTTCGAAACATCAGGCGCACGGCTAAGGAGAGCCTAGAAGCCCTGAAAAAGGACGGCGATGCGGGTGAGGACGAAGTAGAGAGAGCCGAAAAGGAACTCGAGCTGATTACCAAGAGTCACACCGATCGCATCGATGAGGCGCTAAAGAACAAAGAAGCTGAGCTTCTCGAGGTTTAGTTGGAGAACGCCAAGACTAAATCCTTAGGGCCGCGCTTAGCGGTCGGCTTTAGCTTGGGTGGGGTCTTCATACTCAGCCTTATTCACCCTCTTGCACTAACTTCACTGATAGCGCTAGCTGCATTTTTTGGCACCGCTGAAATCACCAAGGTAATGCGCTTGGCAGGCTGGCATGTTCCTTCTCTGGCACGTTTTTTTGCGGTGGCTATTGTCTACCTCACCTACTTTTTTGGTCCTTCAGGTCAGTGGCTGTCGCTAATCGTCTCACTTGGTTTGCTGGTTGCATGGAGAATCGGTTACCTACTCATTTTTCGCGTCAACCAGTCTCTGAAGCAAACCCTTCGAGACTTTGGGGGCACTGCATTCACTTTGGTTTACATCCCGCTACTGCTGAGTTTTGCGGTGAGATTGATGGAAAGCGACAATGGCACAGCATGGGTGTTTGGGCTAGTGCTGACTGTCGTAATGATTGATAGCTTCGGGTATTTGATTGGTCGATTTTTTGGCAAAACAAAGTTTGCTCCCGGGATAAGCCCCAAGAAAACCTGGGAAGGTTTTGCCGCATCGGCGGCCGGAGGACTGCTCGGGGGGCAAATTATTGCAGTGTTAACCGAATCTTCATGGATGTTTGGTCTACTCTTTGGAATAACAATCTTGATTAGTTCGGTCATGGGGGACTTGAGCGAATCCCTAATCAAGCGAGACTTAAACGTCAAGGACATGGGGGATGTCCTTCCAGGGCATGGAGGGGTTTTGGACAGAATCGATTCGCTGTTGCCATCCTCTTTCGTGGGTTACCTAGTCAGCACTTTGGCGTTTTGATGAACTTCCCGACGACTGCCCCTGACATCCACGGTTACGATCGGGATCAAGTTGATGCGCTGATGGCTCGCATCAAAACCCAATATCAAAATCCCAATCGAACTCTGATAACAAGCGCCATGTTGGCGGTTGTGAAATTCGACATGTTGCTCGGTGGGTATCAGATCCCCGTTGTCGATGACGCTCTGGCGAGGGTGGCTGACACTTTTGATGAACGCGAAATTCAGGCAAGGCTGGCTCGTGAGGGGCGCGCAGCGCTGGTAGGAGAGCTGACAGCCATGCTGAACATAATTAGGCCCGTGCTGGACAAAAAGCCCGATGAGACATTTTTCAGGCAACGGAACGGCTACAGTCGCAGGCTAGTAAAGAACCTTTTTAAGCAGATATATGTAAAACGCGGAGAGGTGATGGCGCCAGGAACCTACGAGCTGAGAACGATGTCGCTCGGACGTGCTGGTTCGGGGTTTGATCGCAGTCAAGTGGATGAATTTTTGGCCGTCGTGATTAGAGCCATTCACCGCCAACGAACCTTGCGCTAATTGTGGCAAACCGACTAAGCCCTTAGGCTTTAAGGTCGGAGAGGTTTTCAAGTTGGGAAAACACGCAGTTCAGCGCAAAAAGCGCCCAAGGCTATTACCAGGCCTTGGGTTTATTTTCGTAGCTGCGTTTGTGATGGTCACGACCATCGACCCTTACTCCGGAACCATGGCTAATGCTGACAACACTCAGGTGATCTCAGTAGTTGACACCGAGTTTCAATCACTCAGCGTTGTCGACATTCCTGAGACCGATTTTCAACGCGGTGGATTTGAACTCGTAAATGGTCCAACAAAGACCAAGCTGTTTGTCTCGTTGGCGCCTTACCCCGATCCCGAGAGCGCCAAGTTCTTTGCGCTGCGCCAGGTCGAAGAATATGGCTGGGACTTCACGCAGTATTCCTGCTTGGTAAAGCTCTGGGAGCGAGAGAGCAACTGGCGCTGGAACGCGCTGAATAAGTCCTCAGGTGCCTATGGCATACCTCAGTCTCTTCCCGCCAACAAAATGGCCTCAGCGGGTGCCGACTGGCAAACCAACCCTGAGACTCAGATTCGTTGGGGGCTTAGGTACATAGATGGCCGATACAAGAGCCCCTGTGCCGCTCTAGCGCACTCGGACGAGCACAACTGGTACTGATGCGCAAAGGCAAAAAACGTCGCGGTAAAGAGCAACCGGAAATCACCGAGCTTGATTTGACCAGACTGAAGACCTCACTGCCTCACATTGAAATCAAGAGGGGCATCGAGTTTCAGGTTCAACAAACCAGTGGTTCAAATGCAGAAGCGGGCAAGAGTTGGGTTTGTCCCGTCTGTACTTTGAGCATCGAACCTGGAATTAAACACACGGTCGCATGGGATGTGCATCGCGGGGTGCAAACCAGGAGGCATTTCCACAATCACTGCTGGAAACTCTTTGACGGGGTGTTGCTATGACCATAATTCGATCGAACACGGAATTTCCCTCCAAGCGGGAAGACATTGAGCTTCACACCGCAGACGGACAGCTGTTAGTAGGTGAGCTCGCGTTGCCCGTTGGTGAGATGAGGGCTCTATTGATAACTCTTCACCCACTTCCAACGGCTGGCGGTTTTATGGATTCTCACATTTTGCGTAAGGCAGCCAATCGGCTACCTCATATGGCTGGCCTTGGAGTAATGAGGTTCAATACCCGCGGAACCTCTTCACCCAGGGGGACATCAACCGGCAGTTTTGACGGGGGAGAGCTTGAGCGTTATGACGTGAAGGCTGCCGTGGAGTTTGCCCAGTCGCGCGGCTTTCTGAAGCCATGGCTGGTGGGTTGGTCCTTTGGAACAGAGCTGGCAATTAAGTACGGACCAGATCATGACATCGCTGGGGCTATTCTGCTGAGCCCACCGCTGCATCGAGCCACCGAAGCGGATCTCAAGCGCTGGAACGACTTTGACCGCCCGCTGATTGCGCTGGTTCCAGAGCTAGATGACTTCCTTGACCCAACGGCCGCAGCAGAGCGTTTTGCGGTTGTCCCAAAGGCCGAGGTGTTGGCCTTCGATGGTGAGAAGCACCTTTGGGTGGGTGAAAACCCAACGGCAAGAGTGCTGAACGCAATAGTTCAGGCAGTCATGCCTGGTTTTCCGACCTTGCCGACCGAATACTAGTTAGCGCAGCTGTTGGTGAGGCATCCAGACCTCGCGGACTATCAGCAAAATCGAAGCGGCAACCGGGATAGCTATTAGCGCTCCCAAAACCCCCATCAATGTTCCACCCATTAGCGCAGCGATCACCACGAGGGCTGCAGGAACAGAAACGGCCTTCTTCATCACTCTCGGGCTGACTATGTAGGCCTCGAGCTGCAGGTAGATCAGGTAGTAAACCAGAACCACTATCGTGGCCTCAGAGCCAGATAGGAACGTTACGGCTAGCACTGCGGTGGCTGCCGAGATTGGTCCAACCAATGGGATCAGCGCCAAAGCAAATGAAACTAGCGCCAAAAGCAGTGCAAATGGTGAACCCAAGATCGAAAGAAAGACGAACAGGGCTAGACCGTGAATCAAAGCCACAGACGTTTGGCCCATTACCCATCGACCCACAGAGAGTGAAATCTGATCGGTGAGCTTCCGGAAACGCTCGCGTTTAGAAGCGGAGGTGAGTAAGGCCAGGTAATCCTTCATAGATTCGAGCGCGGCCATGAAGTAGAGGGTCAAGATCACGACAATCACAAAGCCAACTACCCCCGAGAGGATTCCGATACCAACCTGCAAAACGCCTCCAAGCAGCGTCGGCCAGTTGGCTGAGTCGGTTAGAAACGCAAGAGTTGTGTCGGTGGCTGTCGTGATGGCTCCGCCGAGCTGGGCATCCCAGGTGGTGATTAGGTCAAGCTCGATGACATTGTTGGCAATAGTTGGAATCTGGTTAATCAGACGGCTCGCCTCGTTTATTGCAGCCGGAATAACAGCCCAGAGCAAGAGCGCAACCGCACCCAGGAAGCCTGCCACCACAATTGCCACTGCAATTGGGCGCGGAACCTTGCGCTTGGTCATTCCGCGAACCATTGGATCTAGGCCAAGGGCAATGAACAGGGCAATTCCGATGTAGGTGAGGATTGTGGCGGTTTGGCTGATAGCGGCACCTAAAACGATTGCCGCCAAAACTCCGAGCCCTCCGGTGAGGCCAAGCTGAAAAGCGTTGGAAATGCGCGCTCTTTGCTCCATTAGTCCTCCGGGGAATCTCTCTTGGCTACCACGCTACGCAGGTTTTCCAAATAAATCTCGCTAGAAGCCACCCTGTTTTCAATTTTCTTTAGCTCTAGGCTGGCCAGCTTTTCTAATTCGTTTACTCGCTTTTGAGCCTCAAGTAACAATTCAGAGGCCTCAAGCTCGGCAGCATGGATGATGGCCTCAGCCTTTTCCCTGGCCTGCTGAATCAGGTTTGATTGAGTTCTCCCAGCATCAAGCTCAAGAGCCTGAATCTCAAGCCTTAGAAGAGCTGCGGCCTGCTGTAGTTCATCAAGATCGCGTTTTGCGCTCTCTAAGTAGCCCTGAGTCTGCCTCACAGCCTCTGCGTGTTTGTCAAATATCTCGGCCTCCGCTGCGCGATTACGCTCGGCAAGCTGAGTCTCAAACTTGCTGGTGGCCAAAAACTCGGCGCGGTGTTCGTCACCGAATTCCTGTGCGAGCTGGAAACGCTGTTGAGCTAACAGCTTCTCAGTCTGAGCTGTCTTTAACTCGACCTCCCGAATCGCAGCTGTCCTGATCGCCGCAACCTCAGTGGCTGCCTGACCGCGAAGTTTCGCCACCTCGCGTTCAACCGCGGCTTTTAGTTGGGTTGCATCTTCGCTGGCCTGGGCTTTTACTAACTCGGCCTCGTGCTTTGCTGTCGCGATTGCCCTTGCACTTCGCCTGGTGGCGGCCTCAAGTTGCTGCTGGTACTCGATTTCAGCCTTTTGCTTGAGTTCTAGCAACTCATTTGAAGTGCTGATTCTCAGCTCTTCAAGTGCTAGATCGTTTGCTTGCCTCAGTTCTAGTGAGATTGATTCTGCGGTGGTTAGAAGCTCAGCGGCCTTTGATCCAAGTGCTGAGAAGTCTGGTTCAGCGGTGGCTTTGAGCTGGGCCTCTGCCTGCGAAAGTTGAATCCGTGTTTGCTTGAGTTGATTGTTTAGGTCTTGGTTTTGATTCTGAAGTCTCACCAGTTCGCTATTTAGAGCGACCAATTCCTTCTCCACTGCGGCGGGGTCATAACCGCGACGTGTGGTTTCGAAACGTTTGAAATCCGGAGCCAACCTGGGTCCTTAGCACTGAGGGTAAACTTTGGGGGCTAGCAAAGTCTACTCGGAGCAAATACATGCGTTTTTGGCTTGCCCTAACAGTGTTCACCACGGGGTTAGTTTTCAGCGCCGTCGGCATTGTGAACCAGTTGGAGAATAGACCCCTTGACGCTGTCGTGGCGGCAGTTGATCTTCAAAGACCCACCACTTACATTTTGATTCCAAACGATGTTCTAACGGCCTATGAGGGTGAAACCACGTTGATTGCTCGAGGCGAGGAGCAGGTCTTTGTCGGGGTGGCAAGAGAGTCAGACCTGCTTGCTTGGCTTGACGGTGCCCCATATGTGGAGCTGGGACTTCGGGTGAACGTTAGCCAGGAGCGCGCAACTTTGGTTGAGCTAGAGAGATCGGGAAGCGGCCAATTGGCTGATCCAATCGGAGCAGACATCTTCAAACGTTTTGACACCTTCACCAGAACCGCTGAGGTCAAATTCGATCGCGAGGTTGAGGTTGCAGCCTTGGTTGCCTCTACGGGCCTTGAGATGGCCCCTAGGAGAGTTCAGATGACATGGAACTTGCCTGATGAGCAGGCACCGATTGCGCCAATAACTCTGATCGGTCTTGGTCTTTTGGTGATTGGCGGACTTCTTGGCTTACTTGCAGCTTTTGACTACGGGAAGAAGTTCAGGTCCAAACGTAATCGTTCAGGTCCAAAAAAGCCCAAGCTCAGACCTCCCAGGCGCTTTAAGTCCCAGGCAGGCCCTGCCCCTGTGAGCGGCAGAAGAGCTGCGAAGCTAAACTTCGCAGCAGTCCTACTGGGCACGCTAACACTGAGTGGCTGTGTTGCTGAATACGAAAACCCAACTTTGACACCAAGCCCATTGCCGGTTGTTGACACGCTCACGCCGTCAATGGATCGTGGCCAGTTAGATCGAGTGCTGAGCGATTTGAGTGAGGTGATTGCAGTTGGTGATGCAAACCTTGACCGCGAATTAATCGAGGCTCGAGTTGATGGCCCCGCCTTGCAGATTCGGAGATACGAATACAACTTGGCCCGCCGAAGTGAGGAGGGGGCTAACCTCCCAACTCGGATAACTACCTCGCCGGTTCAGCTGTTCTTGCCAGCTGCCACCGACGCGTGGCCCAGGTCTGTGATGGTGGTTACAGGCGAGTCCCAGCTTCAAATGCTGGTGCTGCGTCAAGAATCGGCGCGCGAGCCATTCAAGCTTTACCACTACATCGACCTACTTCCCGGGGCGGTTTTCCCGGAGGTAGCGGCTGAGACGGTGGGGGCAAACTCAATCAAGGAGGATAATCGCTTCTTATTCGCCTCACCCTTAGTGCTTCCAGGTCTTGTCGGAGAGCTGTTGAATGATGGCCCAGAAGCCCCAGCTAGCGCACTGTTGAACCCAGACAACGATTACATTCGCGACGTATCTGCGGTGCAGCGTGGTTTGGCGGAAACCCTGACAAATGCCAACCTGGACTTTGGCCATACCCTTGGCGATTTCTCACTTGTGATGCTAGCGACTGCAGACGGCGGGGCACTTGCGGCACTGTTGATGATTGACACCTACACAATCATCCCGAATGAACCGGGAGACGCGGTGGCGATTTCGGGCAACGAGGCACTCTTGCTGGGATCCGCTGGATCCGCGACCGGCATTGAAACAAGGTATGGTTCGATGTTGCTCTTCCACATTCCTGCAGCTGGTTCTGAATCTAGAATTTCGCTTTTGGGTGCAACCCAGCAGCTGATGACCGCTGTAGCCTTAGGTGCACAATGACGAATTTTGGTGGCGCTTTTGACCTTTCTCGGCTGGCGCAGAAAAATCAAACAGCTGGCGCAGTAGCTCCCTCCAACAAGCAAGTCGCTGGCTGGCTTGTTGGAGCCGATGAGCAGGTGCTCAGGCAATACGTTGCGCTTTCGGAGACGACTCCGGTGCTTATGCTGATTGCAGACGGCACTCAGGATTCCATGGACGTCAGAGCCATGGTCGAAAAGGCAATCCGAGCCTCTGAGGGTAAATTCGCGGGCATCGAGATCGACATCTCCACCTCCCCGCAATTGGCTCAGGCTGTCGGGGTAAACTCGGCCCCCTCAGTGATCGCGATTCTCGCTGGGCAACCCGCCCCTCTTTTTCAAGGCAAACCAACCACTGAGCAGTTACTGCAGGTTTTGTCGCAAGTGTTGCAATTAGCTCAACAAAATGGCCTAACTGAACTCGTGTCTGTCGCCGCTGAAGCTGCTGCACCACCAGAGCCGCAGCTCTCTAAAGAGCACCTCGAGGCAATTGCTGAGATCGAGGCTGGAAATCTTGCTGCTGCACTCACAAAGTTTGAAAAGCTGACCGTTGAATATCCAAACGATAAAGAGGCGCTGGCCGGTCTCAACCAGGTAAAGCTGATGATTCGCCTTGCGACTGAGCCGGGAACTGAGTTAGAACGAAAACTGCTCGAGGCAGACCAATTGCTGATTTCTGGAGACCCGGCTGGTGCCTTTGGCACACTGCTTGATCTTTACTCAGTGTCCGAGGAGCAGGATCAGATCAGAGCACGATTACTTGAGTTGTTCTCGCTGGTTGGTGAAGGCGATTCAGAGGTCATGGCTGCAAGACGCCGCTTAGCTTCGCTGATGTTCTAGAGCTTTGATAGAAAAACCGCTCCGAGTGGCGGGATGCTGATCTGGAGCGACTGTTCAAACCCGTGAGCGGCATCCTGCTTGGATTGAAGTTCTGCTGGGTTGATGACGTTGGAGCCGCCGAATCTCTCAGCATCAGAGTTGAGAAGTTCTCGATAGGTGCCTGACTCAGGAACTCCGATTTGATAGTCGTGATACGGATGGTCTGCAAAGTTCACCACGACGATGACGTTTTCACCCGCTGCATTGGTCCTCACAAAACTCAAGACGTTTTGATCTGCATTGGAGCCATCGATCCACCTGAAGCCCTCGGCAAAGTGATCTAGCTCCCAGAGCGCACTATTTTCTCGGTAAAGCGCGTTTAGCTCGCTGACCAACTGCTGCATGCCCTGGTGGGGGGCATGATCCAGCAGCCACCAATCAAGCTCTCTGGATTCGCTCCATTCGGCAACTTGGGCAAACTCTTGTCCCATGAAAAGTAGCTTTTTGCCTGGGTGCGCCCACATAAATGAGAGGTAGGCACGCATGTTGGCTAGTTTTTGCCAGTGATCTCCTGGCATCTTTGAAAACAGAGATCCTTTGCCATGAACCACCTCGTCATGGCTAATTGGAAGCACAAATTTCTCGTCGTAGGCGTAGAGCATTGAGAACGTGATCTCGCCATGGTGATACTTGCGATAAACCGGCTCTTTTTGGATGTATTCCAGCGAATCGTGCATCCAACCCATGTTCCACTTAAATCCAAAACCCAGACCGCCAGTGTCGGTTGGTGCACTGACACCAGGGAATGCCGTTGACTCCTCGGCGATCATCATCACCCCGGGGTTGCGCTTATACACGGTGGCGTTGGTTTCTTGTAGGAACTGAATCGCATCAAGATTCTCGCGACCGCCATGAACGTTCGGCAGCCACTCACCTTCTTTTCTGGAGTAATCCAGATAAAGCATGGACGCAACTGCGTCCACCCTGAGGCCATCGACGTGGAATTCCTCGAGCCAGTAGAGGGCATTTGCCACCAAGAAGTTCTTAACCTCGGTGCGCCCAAAGTTGAACACGTGAGTACCCCAGTCCGGGTGATCACCGCGTCTTGGATCAGCATCCTCGTAGAGGGCTTCACCGTCGAATTTTGCCAGTGCCCAATCGTCTTTAGGGAAGTGAGCGGGCACCCAGTCCATGATGACGCCGATGCCGGCCTGGTGAAGGGCGTCAATCAGGAAACGTAGGTCATCCTCGCTACCAAACCTTGAGGTTGGTGCGTAGTAGCCAGTGACCTGATATCCCCAGCTGCCACCGAAGGGGTGTTCGGCAAGCGGCATGAACTCAACGTGGGTAAACCCCAGGAATTTCACGTGACCTATCAGATCGCTGGCCATTTCACGATAATTCTTTGGTCCGCGCCAGGAACCAAGGTGAAGCTCATAGATGCTCATGGGGGATTTGAGTGCATCTTTGGCGGCTCGAGATTTCAACCAGCTGGCGTCTTTCCAGTCGTAGGTTGATTTTGTGACCACAGAGGCGGTTGCTGGTGGTATCTCAAAAGCCCTGGCCATTGGGTCTATTTTGGTGATCCAATCGCCAGATTTGGTTAGAATCTGAAACTTGTAGAGGGCGCCCTGTTTGACACCGGGAATGAATAGCTCCCAAACACCAGTGCCCCCCATCGAGCGCATCGCATACAGCCTGCCATCCCAGGAATTAAAATCTCCCACTACCCGCACGGCCTGTGCATTTGGAGCCCATAGCTTGAAGCTAACTCCTGAGCAATCTCCAATTGAATCCTTCGCTTCAACTAGGTGAGCTCCCAGTGCCTGCCAAAGCTCTTCGTGTCTTCCCTCACCGATGAGGTGAAGGTCTAGATCGCCAAGTTTTGGCAAGTAGCGATAGGGGTCATCGGAGACCCAAGATGTAGCGGATTCGTAGTTGGCAACAACTCGATAATCACCCGGTGCTGCCTTGCTACCTCGAAGCTCCCAGATTCCGTCGTAGAGATGAGTCAACTCATGGGAGGACTTTTTGGACTGAATTTGAACGCTCTTGGCAAAGGGTCTAAGTGTTCGAATCACCCAGTCCTTGCCTTCTTGATGGAAGCCCAAGACTGAATGGGGGGAGTGATGTCTTCCTTCGGCGACTAATTGCAGGACGCTAGCTTCGGGGTTCATCGAAGCACCTCAAATATGTGAGCCGGTTCAGTGAAGGAATCCAGCCGAACGTAATTATCTCTACCCCATTGATGGCTCTTACCAGTTAGCAAGTCCTTCACCACAAAGTTGTCGGGAAGTTCAAGCGCATTCAAATCCAAGTGAACCATGGTCTCTCGAGCGGAGCGTGGGTCTACGTTGATAACCACAATCACGGTGTCGGCCTTGCCGGTCGTAGCTTCAGAAAGGTGCTTTGAGTAGCAGAGTATTGCGTCATCGTCGGTGTTGTGGATAGCAAGGTTTCTAAGCTGGCCCAAGGCGGGGTGTGAGCGTCTAATCTCGTTGAGCTTTGTGATCCTTGGGGCCAGTGAATTGCCCTCGGCAAGAGCTTTGTCAAAGTCACGGAATTTGTATTCGTACTTTTCGTTATCGATGTTCTCTTCCGCACCTGGTCTGGCCACCGATTCGTAGAGCTCAAAGCCTGCATAGACTCCCCAGCTTGGCCCTGCGGTGGCAGCGAGAGTGGCTCTGATGTTAAAGCCGGGCTTCCCGCCATACTGCAGATATTCCGTGAGGATGTCGGGGGTGTTCACCCAAAAATTGGGGCGGAAAAAATCTGCTGAATCCTGCGCCAGCTCTCTCAGATAGCTTTCTAGTTCTGGCTTGGAGTTGCGCCAGGTGAAGTATGTGTAACTCTGCTGGAAGCCGACCTTGCCCAATGTGTGCATCATCGCTGGTCTGGTGAAAGCCTCGGCTAAAAAGATTGTGCCAGGGTGCTCTTGATTCACCTGAGCGATTAGCTGTTGCCAAAAGTTCACGGGTTTTGTGTGGGGGTTATCAACCCTAAAGATTCTCACTCCAAAAGAAATCCACTTCGATATGACCTTGTATACCTCGTCAAAAATGCCTTGAAAGTCATTGTCAAAGTTAATCGGGTAGATGTCCTGATACTTCTTTGGGGGATTCTCGGCATAGGCGATCGTGCCATCAGCTCTGGTTGTGAACCACTCGGGGTTGGTTTTCACCCAGGGGTGATCAGGGGAGGCTTGCAGCGCAAGGTCCATTGCAATCTCAAGTCCTAATTTATTGGCCTTTGCAACAAAGGCCTTGAAGTCTTTCTCAGATCCAAGCTCGGGGTGAATGGTGTCATGGCCACCGGCAGAATTGCCAATTGCCCAGGGTGACCCGGGTTCTTCCGGAGAGGCATTCAGCGAATTGTTTTTGCCTTTCTTGAAAGCATCTCCAATTGGGTGGATTGGCGGCAGGTACAAAACATCGAAGCCCATTGCGGCTACTCGGTCCAGACTCTTTGTGGCAGTCTTGAAATTGCCGGAGACGATCTTGCCGGTTTTGTCTTTTTTCGCTCCCTCACTGCGGGGGAAGAATTCATACCAGCTACCACTGCCAGCTAGCTTCCGCTCACACAAAACCTCAAATCTATCGCTGAGTGTTTGCAGATCGTATAGCGGGTTGGCTCTTGCTTTTTCAATAAATCCTGCTGCCAGGACTTCTTGAAATATCTTTTGTGGATTGCCCTTTTGTGCAAAGAGCGCGATTACTTCGGCAAATGCTTTTTTGTCTTTCTGGGCGAAGCGCTGAGCCAGCTTCAAGCCCTCAAGCATCATCAGCTCTTGGTCAACCCCAGCCTGGAGTTTGATGCTGGCGTTGTGGTGCCAGGTATCAATCACGTCGTCGTAGGCGGCAATTTGAAAGCTGTAGAGCCCTTCGATGTTCAGTTGAAGGGACGTCTTCCATTGGTCTAGGCCCAAGGGGCCGGGACTTAGCAGGTGTCTTTGGGTTTTGCCCTTTGGGTCTGTGAGCAACAGTTCGACTGCGAGCGAGTCATGCCCTTCGCGAAAAGCTACCGCTCCGAATTCAATTACCTCGGATACAAAAGCCTTTGCAGGGTATCGGCCATTATCAACAGTTGGCCACACTGAAGTGATCGGAAATCTGCCCACATCGGATTCAACCATGGTCCTCAATTTAGTGACAAGTTGATGGCCTTGGTTGCTATTTGATGATTTCGCTGCTATCCCGGGATCGCTTTAAGAAGCATGATGCTCGTCGCGGCCATTTCAACATCACTGCCGGATTTGAATTTTTCAATGCTGGTTGGAGGAAGGTCGTTACCGGAATCCCAGAGCAATTCGTAGCTATCGACTCCTGCATGCTCAGGGAGCCGGATCTCTTTGGCCGATTCCCGTCCGTTGATCACCAGAAGCATGCCATCGATCGATCCATCATCGTTTAGGTGAAGGCTGAGCCTTTGCATGGTTCGGCGCTCAGGGTTGTGCCAATCTTCCTCTACCTCCATTGCTTTGCCGGTGCCCTTGAACCAGAGCATCTGATCGTTATCAAGCGTTGGCGGTGCCGTGTGAGTGAAGTGCTCTGAGCGCAGCACGGGG
The DNA here is from genome assembly GCA_965661645.1 of uncultured Aquiluna sp. GTDB lineage: Bacteria > Actinomycetota > Actinomycetes > Actinomycetales > Microbacteriaceae > Aquiluna. Next base: position 964 of record CBFIEQ010000020.1, on the reverse strand, counting down.
TGAGATTTTCTGAGCGCTATCAAATGCTTTACGGTTTGGTAGAAGTCATCTTTTGTGGAATCGAGCTCCCAGGGCTGCCAAGTAATGATGTTGTCTTGGCAGTAGGCATTGTTATTGCCGCCCTGAGTCTTGAGGCGCTCATCACCTGCGGTAATCATGGGTATCCCAGCGGAAAGCAAAAGCGTGCCAACAAGGTTCCTAGCCGCTTTTAGACGAGCAGCCTTGATATCTTGATTGTTAGTTTCACCCTCGTGAGAGTGGTTGAAACTGTGATTGTTGTTGGCTCCATCCCGATTGCCCTCACCGTTGGCAGAGTTGTGTTTGACGTTATAGCTCACCAGGTCGTTCAGGGTGAAGCCATCGTGGGCGGTGATGAAGTTAACGCTACCCAGGGGAGAACCCTCGTTGACAATGTCTTGGGAGCCAGAGATCCTTCCCGCAAGCTCCTGCACTCCGTTGTGGTGATTGCCATTGTCTCTTGCGTTCGCGATGTCACTTAGCCAGAACTTTCGCACCGCATCTCGATATCGGTCGTTCCACTCCGGAAATCCGGGAGGGAAGTTTCCCGTTTGCCAGCCCCCGAGGCCCACATCCCAGGGTTCGACTATCAGTTTTGCGCTTGAAATTATCGGATCTTGCTTCATCTGAATTAGTAGCGGGTGATCTGCTCGGAACTGGTTTGACTTATCCCTTGCAAGCGTCGCTGCCAAATCGAATCGGTAGCCATCAATTTGCAGCTCATCGGTCCAGTAGCGAAGTGAGTCCAAAACAAGTTTTTGAACCATCGGATTGCCAAAATTCAAAGAGTTTCCGCAGCCGGTGGTGTCGTGATAGTTGCCGTCATCGTCCTGGCGGTAGTAGTTGGAGTTGTCTAGACCACGGTACGAGTATGTGAGACCACGGTAACCACCTTCGGCAGTGTGGTTATAAACCACATCCATGATTACCTCAATGCCGGCTCGGT
>CBFIEQ010000019.1:0-18088 GCA_965661645.1 uncultured Aquiluna sp. | reverse complement strand
TTCAGGGGCTTATCGGTTTGTTTCCCTGGTGCACCCCCTGGGACTTGAACCCAGAACCCACTGATTAAGAGTCAGTTGCTCTGCCGATTGAGCTAGAGGTGCGACAGCCGAAAATCCTAGCACTTTTAGAACACAGCTCATAGTGCATCGGGATTGTTAGCCTTGAGAGATGGGTAATTACAGCGTCACAAACATTGGATCGATGGACACTTGGCGAGACCACTTCGGAGGCTACGTTCCTGAGACCAACAAACAAGGTCGCCGCGTTGTGGACCACGAGCTCAATGCTGAAGTGATTGGACTGTCTGTAACCGCCTATGAACCAGGAGAGGAAGCCGGCTACTGGCACTCGCACTCTGAGCTTGAAGAGATTTATATCTTTATCGAAGGTTTGGGCCAGATGGGTCTTGATGATGAGGTGATTGAGATTTCGCCTGGGACGGTTATCCAGGTTGGCACGGGTGTTATGAGAACTTGGCGCTGCAAGCCGGAAAGCCCAACTCAACTTCGGTGGTTCTGCATCAGAGCAGGGGCTGGTGCTTTGGAAGCAATTCCTAGCGATGCAGTCCCGATTCGAGACATCCCAATGCCATGGTGAGGAGTATTCTCAGAGCATGAAGTGCGCAAACTGCCAAACCGAGAACGAACTTAGTGAACTCAGCTGCATCAAGTGCGGCAAGAGCCTGGCCCGAACCAAAGAGGATCTCGAGAGGGTCGACCCCAAGTCGACCGAAGCAATCGGAATCGCCGTGGGGTCTATGGGTCTGATTGGTCTTTTTTTCGTGACCTTGAACATGAATGCCCTTGAGCTATCTGGCCTTGATTACCTGGTGCCAGTTTTGCTTCTCGTTGTTGGCACCGGAATTATCAGCTACGCCCGCAGCCTAAAGAAATAGCACTGCCCTTCAAGCTCTAGCTTCCTGAACGCTTTTGGCGAAATCGGCGAATTTCCCCTCGCTCGCCTAATAATCTTTTAGACAACACCTAAGGAGCAAGGTTGACCGAAGAAGTTCAGAGGCTAAAGGCTGGGGACGCCCTGCCCGAGTTTGAACTTTTGGATCAAGACGGGGTTCTCACCTCCTCTAAAGACTTGTTCAAAGTTCCGACAATCCTTTACTTTTTCCCAGCGGCGGAATCCCCTGGCTGCACCAAAGAGGCAAGCGACTTTGAAGCTCACCTGGACGAGTTTGTTTCTCGTGGCTACCAAATTGTTGGAGTCTCGCCAGATTCTGTCCAGCGCCTCAAGAGCTTTGAGGAAGCCCACGAGCTCTCCTTCAAACTACTGAGCGATCCAGATGTAGTAGCTCACAAGGCCTTTGGTGCTCATGGAGAAAAGAGCCTTTACGGACGGCTATACAAGGGAGTACTTCGCTCCACGATTTTGATTAGAGACGGCAAGGTCCACGAAGCTCTCTACAACGTCAAAGCAACTGGCCACACAAACATGCTGCTTAGAAAACTTGGCGGCTAGTCTTTTCCAAATTGAACCCTGATGCTCTTTGAGAGCAACAAGAAAAACGCAATAGTGCTCGGTAAAATTGCCGCCCAGCCAATCAACAAGTTACCAAACTCCCCGCTGAAACTGGCGGCCCCGATTGACGCGATTAGAAGCTGAATGACCATTGCTGGGGTGTGAGAAGAAGGCCTGAGCCTGATTACCCCATAAGCGATATTGCTAACCCAAATCGTTGCCAGAAGCACGATCAAGACCAGCGATGCAGAGCTCAATAAAGACGCTGAGTCCCCCGTAATCACTGAGTATCCTGCCCATCCCAACACTGCCCACAGAACCAGTGCCTGCATGACTAACGTCATGGCAATGAATAGGTGTGAACCGGTGGGCTTTCGCAATTGGGTATTGATTTCTGAGTCGGGCTGTGAAACTATTTTGGGGTTGCTAAAAGGATGCTACATCCTTCCAAGCTTTCCCAGTATCGACCTTAGGAATAACAGAACATATGGATATGCAGTGGCTAAACCAGGCCCGATGCCTCAACGAGGATCCAGAGCTTTTCTTCCCAGTAGGAAACACTGGGCCGGCTCTCGAGCAAATTGAGCAGGCCAAAGCCATCTGCCGTCAATGTGATGTTTCTGCTCAGTGCTTGGAATACGCCATCAAGGAAAACCAGGACACCGGAGTTTGGGGCGGGTTATCAGAGGATGAGCGTCGCTCACTCAAGCGCCGCTACGCCAGAGCTCGTCGCGCTGGCTAAATAGGAACCTCAATCACAACTTTGGTGCCTCCCCTAATGGGAGAGGTCCATGAGATCTTGCCTCGAAGTTCTGATTCGACCAGGGTCCTAACTATTTGAGTGCCCAAACCTGATCCAACCTTGCCTTCCGGAAGCCCCGCACCATCATCGACAACCTCAATACGCAAGGTCTTTGGATCTCGCTCAGCCAAAACGGCTATTGTCCCCGACCGCTCGCCAATTCCGTGCTCAACCGCATTCGCGACAATCTCTGTGAGTACAAGGGCAAGAGTGGTGCTGCGCTCCGCCGAGAGCTCACCAAAGCTGCCCTCAAATTCGGAGTTGATGGTGTTGTGGTAGCTCGATGTAGTCTCAGGGATGAGCTGCAAAATTCTTTTGAATATCTGGTCAAAAGGAACTTCTTGATCAACACCCTCGGAAAGAACATCGTGAACCACAGCAATAGCGCTGACGCGCCTTTGTGCCTGCTGCAGGGATTCCTTCACCTCTTCCGATGATGACTGCCTCGATTGAATGCGAAGCAACGAGGAAACGGTTTGAAGGTTGTTCTTCACGCGGTGGTGAATCTCGCGAATCGTCGCATCTTTAGTGATGAGCTCGCGCTCTCGAAAGCGTAATTCCGACACGTCCCGGCATAAAACGAAGGCGCCAATTCGCTTACCGTTGTCAAGGAGTGGAACCGAACGAACCGCTATGGTCAAGCTCTCAAATTCCAGGTCTGTGCGCCAGGCACCTTTGCCGGTCAGCACTAATGGCAAGCCCTCGTCAACCACTCCAAATCCCGTAGGAATCTTACTCACCGTCTCAGAAAAAAGCCGCCCCTCAAGTTCGCCATCGACGCCCGCTCTGTTAAAAATAGACAGTGCAGAGGGGCTGGCGAACAGAACCCTGCCCGCCTCATCGAGCCTGATGAAACCATCGTTTGCTCTTGGAGCACCCCTGCGCTGAGCGGTGCCGGCCTCAATGATTGGAAATTCTCCAGTTGCAACCATTTTCAGTAGCTGCTCACCTGCGGCGACAAAGTTCAACTGCAGCTTGTTCGGTAGACGAGCTTCCCCGAGGTTGGTGTGTTTAGTGATGATTGCTACCGGTTTGCCCGATAGATTTCCACCCTTTCCAAACACCGGATAGGCACTAACCCTGGTGGTGCTGCCCTCATACTGAGCAACCTGCTGCGGAACAACGACAACGCCAAGCTCCCATGCTTGATTGATCGTCTCCTCCCAGTCAGAGCGTGGTAGGTTGCCCGTGATATCCCTATAGAAGATTGTTGCGGCAGCGGCTGGTCTTGCGTGTGCGTGGGCAACCAATTTGTTTCTGCTTGGAACCCAAAGCACCAGGTCGGAAAAGGCTAGGTCTGCAATGAGTTGCCAGTCACCCAGCAAAGAGCGAATCCAGCTCTCATCCACTTGAAATTTCTCGACCACGATTCTCGAGTTTAGCCTCGCTAGTAGTCCACAATCTCAAGCGCGATAAGTCGGATCGCCTCTCTGGTCTTTGAGGTCTTTGCGGCAAGTAGCAGTGGCTGACCTCTTTGCTGTGCCGCATCAAGAGCTGCGCCATCCTCGGGTATTGAGGCGTGAATCCTCAGCTGCGCGACTTTGAACATTGTGTCTCTGAGTTGGCGCTCTGGATTTCGACCAAGCACCGATGCCCTGACACGATTTGCTATCGGCCAAAATTCAAAGCCAACTTCACGCAAGTCTCCCAAGAACCTATTCACTCCAACCTGATCTGCAACAAACGTGCCAAGCACCAAGTCGGACAGCTTGACCGCTTCAGCTGTGGCAAAGTTTCGTTGCACGTCGCTTACCTGACTGAAAAGCCCCTGGTCCAGATCTCCTGCCACATCAATGACCGTGTAGTCAAAGTGCTCCCGTGAAAAGGCCAGCAGCTCAGAAATTCCCTGCGAGTCGATCTCTGGCCAGCGAGAAGACAGGTTCAACCCACTCACAACCCGAATCGAGTTCTTAGCAAAGTTGATCTCCTGACTAAGGCGCTCTAGCTCATCGAGCGACAATCTTCCAGCTCTTGCCAACCTCATGACGGCCGTCATTCCAGGGCCTGCGTCAGTAAGTCCCAGTAGCGCTGCAATCGAGGGCCTGTGGCTGTCCATATCTAGAATCAGCACCCGCTTGCCAAGGCTCGCCAACTCAAAGCCAAGGTTGACACAAAGCGTCGTCTTTCCGCTGCCCACTGACCCCCAACAGGTCACCACCTTGCCGCTAACCATTCGGTCGGTGATCAGCGCAAAGCCATGAGCTGGTTCGATTGTCTCGGTTGCGAGGGTCATGACACCGGTAGCAGGTAGATGGCAGCGTCACTCGTTACTGCCTGTAGGACCAAAGTTGCCTGAGAGCGACTGAGAACTAACTCAACCTCGGGAATCTCGCCGGCAAATAAACCGTCACCTAGGACAACATCTGCGACTAGTGAGCTGGGAACAAGCAATTGCGATTCAAAGCCATCCTGGGTTTCGACCACCTGCCAGATTGCAACTCTGGCCCCTGCGGTGATCTGGCTCGCTGGCCGCAGATCCGGCATGAGGCGGATTGATGTTTGATCAAAGCCCAAAGGTGCACCCAACGCACGCTTAGGAATGAGCTCGCCCGCCAAAATCGGAAGTACCAGGTAGCCATTTGCCAAGTCGGCCTCGGTCGCATAGTTACCAGCGATGGCTCCCAAATCGAGGGGCTGCGCTTCAACACCGCCAAGCTGAAGCTGAGTGCCCGGTGCGAGATTACTGGCCGCCACAAGATAGCTCGGTAGCGGCCTGTTAAGTCCAGCAACCGCAACCAAAACCAGAATTATGAAGCTCCCCACAATCAAGATCAAGGTGTTTGAGGGTCTTGCTCTAAGTCTTTTAGCCATTTAGGGCCTCCTTGGGTAAAAGGTCGCAGATTTCTGTTTTTACTGCTTTGCGTTATCCACAGCCACGATTTCCATGCTCCGAATAGCACTTATCGGCACCCAGCTAACGCCTGTTGAAATTGCCACTCTGAGCCAGCGATCTTGAATGTTCAGGAGCCAGCAGTTGTTCTGCTCCGTGTCTGTAATGAGCCTGAGCCGGATTGGCGTGCGCTGACGAAGCAAAAACTCCTCCAGGCTCTGCTCTGTTCGCGCTGGCAGATTTGGACCACACAACTGGGTCACCCCTTCAATTGGCAACACAACGAAAACTCCGTTGTGAATACCTGCGATGAAGTCATCTCCCAATTGAGGCAACCTCAGTTCGTAGGAGGCTCCAAGGCTTAGCACCCTAAGTATTTGTGGCAGTTTTATGAATTGCTCGTCGTGAAGTTCTGTTTCTAGTTCGCTTGTAATTTCCATGCCGAAATGCTCCAGCAATTCGAAATTTTCGGCGGAAAGTTATCCACAGGTTCAAATCGTTACTTTCTTATCTGCGCAACAGACCCGACAATTCGATTAGCACTATCCGTTCGATTTAGGGGGGTTTCAATGACAAAGCAGACACAGCTACAAGGGCTACAACCTGATTTAGCATCATTCTTCGCCCGAATTTGTATTGCCTATATGGAAGCCCTGGTGGGTCTTAGAAGACCCGAGCAACTTTCCAGATGGCTATCCGACAAGGTTTATAACGAACTGTGCCAACGCTCCAAAAGAGAATCTCAAGCTCGCCAGCTAACTGGGCTACACAGACGCCCGGAAATTTTGCTTCGCAAATCACGAACCTTTTTGACCGACGACGCCAGCTTTCATGGTGTGGTACTGCTGCAAATATCGGGGGCAACCAGGGCGGTATCAATTCGAGCGCAGCTGATTCACAGCCGCTTCCGAATAACCGACATAGATCTGGTGGCTAACCCTTGAAGAAGCTACTGCCCTGCCCTGAGGGTTTTTGCTTTGGGGCAGGTGCGGGAGCTTTCTTTTGAGGCTGCGCGCGCTTGATCTCTGCACCACCCTGCTCGGACGGGGCCGAGTAGGTGAGCTGGGTGGGTGGAGTCTGAGGAATTTCAGGTGCGCTTTGGCGAACTTCGACGTTGAACAGGAACTGGACCGCCTCTTCGCGAACACCGGCCATCATCTCAGAGAACATTGTGTAGCCCTCGCGCTGATATTCAACAAGTGGGTCGCGCTGAGCCATGGCCCTGAGACCAATACCCTCTTTTAGGTAGTCCATCTCGTAGAGGTGGTCGCGCCACTTACGGTCAATGACCGAGAGCATGACTCTTCTTTCAAGCTCTCTCATCAGCTCCTCGCCAACCTCTTCAGTTCGACGCTTGTATGCCAATCGAGCGTCGCTCAAGACTTCTTCAACTAGCCACTCCGCGGAGATCTTGGATCTCGAGCCCGCCTCTTCGAGAACCTCGTCAACTTCCAGGCCAATTGGGTAAATTACCTTGAGCTGAGTCCAGAGTGTTTCTAAGTCCCAATCGGATGCGTTCGTGTCTGAAACGGACTCACGAACGGTTTCGGAGATTACCTGCTCCAAAAATTCCTGGAAGGTTTTGGAGATGTCCTCACCCTGCAAAATTGCCCTGCGGTCGGCATAAATCGCTTCACGCTGGCGGTTCATAACGTCATCGTATTTCAGAATGTTTTTGCGAATCTCAGCATTTCGCGCTTCGACCTGGGACTGGGCAGATGCGATTGCTCTTGAGACAACCTTCGATTCAATCGCTGAATCATCTGGCACTGAGGAGCGATTCATGAGGGCAGCAGCTGCGCCGGAGTTGAAAAGCCTCATCAAATCATCTGTCAATGAAAGGTAGAAACGAGACTCACCGGGGTCACCCTGACGTCCAGCACGACCTCGTAGCTGGTTGTCAATACGCCTTGACTCGTGACGTTCGGTTCCTAGGACATATAGTCCGCCGACTTCCAAGACTCGTTTCGCCTCGACGTCAACCTCGGCACGAATCTGATCGAAAACCTCGTTCCACTTCGCCTCATATTCGACCGGGTTCTCATCGGGGTCGAGTCCCAGTTTGGACATCTGTTGAACCGCTAGGAACTCGGCGTTTCCTCCAAGCATGATGTCTGTTCCACGGCCAGCCATGTTGGTGGCTACGGTTACTGCTCCAAAACGACCCGCCTGGGCAACAATTACGGCTTCCCTAGCGTTGTTCTTAGCGTTTAGCACTTCGTGCTTCACGCCGCGCTTAGCCAAGAGTTTGGAGAGGTACTCGCTCTTTTCGACGCTTGTGGTTCCAACCAAAACCGGCTGGCCTTGTTCATGGCGGTCGAAAATGTCCTCGACAACCATGTTGAATTTGACCTCTTCATTTTTGAAGATCAAATCCGACTGGTCCTTACGAACCATTGGGTTGTTGGTGGGTATTGGCACCACTCCCAGGGAGTATGTGGACATAAATTCGGCGGCTTCGGTCTCCGCCGTTCCGGTCATGCCGGCGAGCTTGTCATAGAGCCTGAAGTAGTTCTGCAATGTGACGGTAGCTAGCGTCTGGTTCTCTGCCTTAATGGCAACGCCCTCTTTGGCCTCAATGGCCTGATGCATGCCCTCGTTGTAACGACGACCTGGCAAAATTCTGCCGGTGTGCTCGTCAACAATTTGAACCTCACCATCAACAACGACATAGTCCTTGTCTTTGCGGAACAACTCTTTGGCTCGAATCGAATTGTTCAAAAATGAGATCAGTGGGGTGTTGGCGGTCTCGTAAAGATTTGTGATTCCTAGGTAATCCTCAACCTTGTCGATTCCGGGTTCCAAGACACCGATCGTGCGCTTTTTCTCATCAACCTCGTAGTCCTCATCGCGGACCAGGGTGGTGGCGAGCTTTGCAAAAATTCCAAACCAGCGATTCACGTCTTGGGCAGCGGGACCCGAAATGATTAGCGGGGTTCTAGCCTCATCGATCAAGATCGAGTCAACCTCGTCCACCAGTGCGAAGAAATGACCACGCTGAACCAAATCAGCCTGGTTCAAAGCCATGTTGTCTCGCAGGTAATCAAAACCAAACTCATTGTTGGTGCCATACGTGATGTCGCACTCGTACTGAGCTCGTCTTTGAATTGGATCTTGACCACCGATGATGCAACCAGTCGTCATTCCAAGAGCACGAAAGATTCTGCCCATCAATTCCGACTGGTAACCGGCCAAGAAGTCATTCACGGTAACGACGTGAACACCCCTGCCTGGAATTGCATTTAGGTAGCTGGCGAGTGTTGCGACAAGGGTCTTTCCCTCACCAGTCTTCATCTCGGCAATGTTGCCCATGTGAAGGGCAGCACCTCCCATAATTTGAACGTCAAAGTGCCTCAGGCCCAGAGTTCTTACCGATGCCTCGCGAACTGCGGCAAAGGCCTCGGGAAGCAAATCATCTAGAGTCTCACCCGATGAGTAGCGCTCTCTAAGATTCGCAGTCTCACCCAAGAGCTCCTCATCGCTTAGCGCTTGATAGTTCGGCTCTAGCGCATTGACCTCTGCGACAATCGATTCCAGTTTTTTGAGGATCTTGCCTTCGCCAGCGCGCAGAAGTTTGTCGAATAATGAGGCCAAAAGTTACTCCTAGGTTTTCGGGTGCAATTCTAGCCCTCGAGTCGCGGCGCTAGCTGAGCGAGATGACTCCATAGCTATAGCCACGGCGACGATAGACCACGGAAGGGCGGTCAGACTCGGCGTCATGGAACAGATAGAAGTCGTGACCCACCAGCTCCATGTGGCCAACGGCATCTTCTTTGCTCATAGGCACAGTTTCGAATTCTTTACTGCGGATCAACAGCGCGCTAACGGGCTCTTCCGCTTCAGATTGAACTATCTGGATCTCACCGGTCAGCAGGTTGTGATCCGCTGGTGTGATGTCTAGGTCAGCAAAGTCATTTGCCGCCAGTTCACTGGTTCCGACTCGCTTGTGATTACCACCGCGGTGAACCTTTTGCTTGTCTGAGTAGCGGCGTAGGCGCTCAAGTAGTTTGCCAAAAGCCATGTCAAAAGCCGCGAATTTGTCATCGGCCCGAGCCTCTGCTCGAACCACATGTCCTGGTTCGTAGACGGTGAGCTCGACCTGATCCTCCTGCCCGGAGTTTTTGCTGTGGTCGTAGCGCGTGACCTTGATGTTTAGCTCTTGTGGTTGATGCGAGAACTGTTCGACTTTTCCAGATTTCTCGGAAACATAATCTCGGAATCGCTCCGATACCTTGAGGTTTTTGGCTGAAATTCTAAGTTCCATTTTTCTACCTCCAGTCAGGCTTCTCTGCCTACAAAACAAACTACGCCTAATTCAATTGCTCGTGGGCTGATTTTGGAAATCTCCTAGCTAGCACACAGCATCCAACTACCTCATTGCCCGATTTCTCGAGTGCACGACCTGCGGCGTCCAAGGTGGCTCCTGTTGTCATAACATCATCGACCAGCAACACCCTGCGCCCAGACATGGTTGCCCGATAGAGCTCGGTGACATTCTGTTGTCGCTCAAAATAGCCAAGTTGCCTTTGGTCCGATGCTTGAAAATTTAGTCTCAGCGAGCGGTCCGTCACGGCTAAGCCACTTTTGTTTGCCAGCTGAAAAAGTGTCAGTGCAGGATTGAATCCGCGCCTGCGAAAGTTCTTTTTTGAAGATGGCGGGCAGATCAAGATATCAGGCTTTAGCTGATTCACCGCCGCTCGCAGAGTTGGACTCAGTGCAATTGCGAGAGGTCTAAGAAGTGCAGTGCGATTTCTGTCTTTGATTGCGGATAACAACGTCAGTAGGTCTGTGTCGAGTTCGCTCGCGAAAAACAGATCAGGCCCAAGTCGATGCACGCCAAACTCCGGAATGCACTCTGGGCAAAGTGGCTTTGGCTTCGCTCCGCAAACCAAACAGGTTGCTGGAAAAATAATGTCTAGAAGATCGTTTTTCATTCATGCAGTCTGCAGATCAAATCAGTAAATTCCGTCTTGGCTTGGAAGGTCTGTGGAGAACTCGCCTATCTAACGCAGTGCGGAAAGAGCCAAGACGCCGTCAGTGCCCTGACGCCAGGTGTTTCCTGTTAGGGTCCAGAGCTCACCCTCCTCTGAAAGCAGGTAGGTGGAAATCGAAGAGGTCCCGGAGAGCAATTGCGTGCCAATCACAGGAGGCATCGTTAATGCTCTGCGCGGACCAGTCAGTGGATACTCATTCAAGGCACTAAGACCACTGGCAGTTTGTTCAAGCACTCTTAGAGCAGTTGTGCCTTGCCAGGTGAGCGAGATTGGTTTACCAACAACGGGCCTAATCTCAAAGCCAAGGCTGGTTCTAAGTGGAATCATTGACGAATCTCTACTTATTGTCTCTATGAGAATTGAACTTTCGCCATTGGGACGCTCAATGGCTTGAACCAGGCGGCCACCCTCAGGAGAGATCGCGCTCCAGATTCTCACTCCCTCATGTTCGGAGGCTAGGCTTCTAGTGGTTCCACGGATATCGAAGATCTCGATTGGGTCAGCAGCGTCGACGGGGAATGCCCAAAGAGAACCAAAACTATCGAATTCGAGTGAGACCAGTTCAGAGTTTTCACTCAATTGCGAAACCCTGAGCGAGAGCCCATCTCGTTCCAAAAGATAGATGCCATCCTCATTGCTGAAGCCAATCTTGCGGCCATCATCCCCCAGTGCGAAGTGAGTTGGCTGGTAGCTCTCGACAACTGAATCGGTTCCACTCAGTGGCGGTTGCTCTCCGACATTTATCCGCTGCACTCCGCTCTCGGTGAGAGCAAAGCTCGGACCTAGAGTTGGCACATCTGATAGTTCGGAGGGTTCGATCTCCTGGAGCGAGTCATTCACTGAAATAGCGACCTGATTGACCCCGGATATCTGTCGCAGCGTTGAGCGCAACTGGGTAAGCATGACCTGCCTGTCGGTGGCATCCGCCGCCAGTGCATTCGCATCAAAGTCCACCCTAGCCACACCCGATTCAACACTCACGGCATTGATTGTCAGCGAGGTGCCCGAAGGGATTGCAGAAGTTGCCACACCGTCCAACCAGAGGGTTGGTCCCGCAAGCAATGCGGTTACCAACCTGGTCGGCGTGGATGCCCGAGACGGGAACCAGCGCAAATCGGGAACCAAGAATCGATAGCGAGAGTCAACGAAATAGATTGGAAAAGCGCGGAACACCACTGAGAAAACAGGCTGAGTGACAACCGTCAAATTGGGGGCGGCGGCAATCCTCCACTGACCTGCCTCACGCACCAACTGGAATCGCAAGGTAGTGGTTTCTGAGGGAGAGAGATCGAGGTAGCTGCCATGCTGATCAAGCCGAGCGCCAACCGTGACATCAACAAGTTGAACGGTGTCCCCTGACTCTCGAAACACCGGAGCACCACTACGAATCAAAGTCTCAGCGGCTGGCTGCCAGCGCTGAGCAAAGTCATCTGAAAGATACTCTCTCGCAATCGCGTAGTCATTCTGAGGACCCGTGCCTGCCGCCAAAAAGCCCGAGACGATCTCTTGAGCAGTTGCACCCGAACTAGGGCCTGCGGGCGAATAATAAGAAAACTCTTGGCCTGATGGGGCGACCAGTTCCGGACCCAGCTGAACTTCGACCTCGGTCGGCAAGGTTGCGCAGCCAGCGAGCACCAGGGTGGCGAGAAGTGCTACTAAACGCTTCACTTTGCATCCACCCCCTCAGGTGGCAAAGAGATTGGTGAGTTGGCAATCACGGAATCCCCGTGCCTTGGCAGAGTCAGCCTGAAACTAGTCCCCCGGTTTGGCTTCGACCAAACTTGCAACCAGCCTCGATGCAGGGTGGCGTCCTCCTTGGAGATTGCTAAACCAAGACCAGTTCCACCCACCGAGCGCTGGCGAGCTGGATCGGCGCGCCAAAATCGGTCAAAGACTCGATCGAGCTGCGTGCGAGTCATGCCGACACCACGATCTGAGACGCAAACCGCAACGGCGTGAGCGTTCTGGCCAACCTCGACGGTAATCGGCTTCCCCTCACCATGCTCAACAGCATTGGAAAGCAGGTTTCTCAACAGCCGCTCGATGCGTTTCCCGTCGATTTCAGCTTCAACAGACCCTGCTGGGAGCAGGATCTTTATTTCGGTGTTCTTACTTCTGGCTAGCGGTTCAATAGATGCAATCGCCGCGCCCACCACTGCGTTTAGATCCTGCGGTTCCAAATCAGGGGTCACAGCACCAGCGTCATACCTAGAAATCTCCAGAAGGTCGGAGAGAAGTTTCTCGAAACGTTCAATCTGGTTTTGCATTAGCTCGGCAGATCTAGAGAGCGCTGGATCCAGCTTCTCTCGATTACCAAAGATGACCTCACCAGCGAGCTTGATCGTTGTTAAAGGGGTCCTTAGCTCGTGAGAGACGTCGGAGACAAACCTGCGCTGCATCCTGGATAGTTGATCGAGCTGCTGAATCTGTTGCTGCAAGTTTCCCGCCATCGTGTTGAAGGACTTCGCCAATAGGGCAATAGAGTCCTCACCCTTTTCCGGTAGTCGTCGATCGAGCATGCCGGCAGAAAGTGACTGAGCAGCCTCTGCAGCCTGTTCAACAGGTCTTACAAGGCTGCGAGTCACTAGGTAGCTAACAGCAGCAATCATGGCGATCATGACCGCTCCAGCGATGGCCAGAGCGCTCTGCACCAGCTCTAGCGACTGCTGTTCGGCACTAAGGTCAAAGACCAGGAACAATTCGAAGTCTCCAGCCAATGGAATGCTCAAAGGGGCACCTACCGTGATACCAGGAACGGTAAGGCCGTTTCTGTTCAGTGCCACGGGCGTGTAGCTCAGAACTGACTCAGACTCCCTGACTGCCTGACGAAGCTCCTCTGGAATGGTGGAGAGATCAAGGTCAATGGAAATCGGTGATTGAAACAGCTGCAATTGCGGCTGACCTGGAGATCTCAACAGCGCCACCTGCCTTGTGGCAGAGCCGTCCGCTATCTCGAGTGAGGGAACCACGGAGTTGATCAAAGTCTGCAGTGCCGTCTCATCGGTCAGCGAGGCAGCCGAAACGGTGTTTTGAACCGAGCTCACTGCCCGTTCAGTTTCGACCAGCACCTGTGAGAGCCGATTTTGATAGAAACCATTTGCCAGCGAGTAAGACAAAAAGCCACCAAGTGTGACCAGCGCTAGCGCGCTCAGAATGACGGTTGCGACCACTGTCCTAGCGGTCAGCGAGCGCCGGAACAGGGAAATCAAGACTCGGTGCCGGCCCGATACCCGTGGCCGCGAACGGTCATCACGATCTTTGGATTCTCAGGGTCCTCTTCAACCTTTGAGCGAAGCCGCTGAACGTGAACATTCACTAGCCGAGTGTCGGCCTTGTATTGGTATCCCCAAACCTGCTCCAGAAGCATCTCTCGGCTAAACACCTGGTTTGGCTTGACCGCAAGGGTGTGCAGCAGCTTGAACTCCAGTGGCGTCAACGAGAGCGACTGCGAGCCTCTGCGAACCTCAAATGTCTTAGGGTCCAAGGTCAGACCCGCCACGGAAACCACCTGAGAATCATCTCCCATTGGACGCAGGCGAGCCTTGACTCTTGCGATTAGTTCAACTGCGTTATGGGGTTTCACGACATAGTCATCTGCGCCCGCCTCAAGACCCAGCACAACATCCTCTGTCTCACTCTTGGCGCTGAGCATGATTATTGGGACACCAGAGGTTGACCTGATTTGCCGGCAAACCTCGATTCCCGACTGTCCTGGAAGCATGATGTCAAGCAAAACAAGGTCAGGGTTGGCCGAAGTAAATACCGAAACAGCCTCTAGGCCATCGCTAGCAAACATCGGTTCGTAACCCGCACCTGAAAGCACGAGACCGACCATTTCACGCAGTGCATCGTCGTCATCTACAACGAGAATTCTCTGAGTCACTGCACCCTCCTAGCTAGTAACGGTAATGATCTACCTTGTAAGGTCCGTTTACTGGAACACCAATGTATCGTGCTTGGCGCTCAGAAAGTTGAGTCAGTTTCACACCCAGTGCGTCCAGGTGCAATCTAGCCACCTTCTCATCAAGCTCCTTGGGCATGATGTGAACCCCGAGGCCGTATTCGGCTGCCCGCTCATACAGCTCAATCTGAGCCAGCACCTGGTTTGCAAATGAAGTCGACATCACAAAGCTCGGGTGACCGGTGGCATTGCCGAGGTTCATCAGGCGACCCTCACTCAGAATCAAAACGGCACGACCGTTTGGCAAGCGCCACTCGTGAACCTGTGGCTTGATCTCAACCTTGGTCACACCTGGAATCTTGCCAATACCGGCCATGTCAATTTCATTATCAAAGTGACCAACGTTTGCCAAAATCGCAAGGTTCTTCATCTGCAGCACGTGGTCGGCAGTGATTATGTTTTCGTTTCCGGTTGAGGTCACAAAAATATCAATCTGATCGATGACAGACTCCAAGGTGGTGACCTGGAATCCATCCATCGCGGCCTGCAGGGCGCAGATTGGATCAATCTCGCTAACGATGACCCTTGCTCCTTGGCCGCGAAGCGCCTCGGCGCAACCCTTACCAACATCACCGTAACCGGCAACGAAACAGGTCTTTCCGCCCATCAACACATCTGTTGCACGGTTCAGGCCATCAGGCAGTGAGTGCCTGATGCCGTATTTGTTGTCAAACTTGCTCTTAGTTACAGCGTCATTCACGTTGATCGCAGGGAACAACAGCTTGCCAGCGGCAAAGAACTCGTAGAGGCGGTGCACTCCGGTGGTGGTCTCCTCAGAGACCCCGATGATGTCTTTGCTGATTCTCGTGAAGTAACTGGCATCGCGCTTCAAAGACTCACGGAGCGTCTCTAAAACCACCTGGTATTCCTCAGAGTCATCAACACCGGCTGGTGGCACCGAGCCCTGGGCTTCAAACTCGACGCCCTTGTGGACCAGCATGGTTGCATCGCCACCGTCATCCAAAATCAGGTTTGGTCCATCAAATCCCTGGGCAGAAAAGTCAAGAATCTTTTCGGTGCACCACCAGTACTCCTCTAGACTCTCGCCCTTCCAGGCAAACACCGGAGTTCCCCTAGGCTCCTCCGGGGTTCCGGACCCGACCACAACGGCCGCGGCAGCCTCGTCTTGGGTTGAGTAGATGTTGCAACTCGCCCAGCGAACCGATGCGCCCAGTGCGGTTAGGGTCTCAATCAAGACCGCCGTTTGCACGGTCATGTGCAGGCTGCCTGAAATGCGAGCACCCTTCAATGGCTGCCTAGCAGCAAACTCTTCACGCAGAGCCATTAGCCCTGGCATCTCGGCCTCGGCAAGGCGAATTTGGTGACGGCCAAATTCGGCAAGCTGGAGGTCGGCGACCTTGAAATCGATCGCGGTAATTGTTTGACTCATTTGAGTGGCCTCTTTCTAGAAACTAACTGTTTCTGATTGCTCTAATTGCTCTGTCTCTTATGGCAACCATCGAGGCCTCGTGGTTGGATTCAACATTTAGTCTAAGCAGTGGTTCGGTATTTGACGGACGGACATTGAACCACCACCAATTCTCCTGGATCAAACTAAAAGTAAGACCGTCAAATTCCTCCACCTGGGCATCATTGAACTCAGCGCGCAATCTTTGAATCGCAGCAGGCACATCTGCAACAGTGGAGTTGATCTCACCGGAAGCAAAATATGGGGTGTATTGCTCCGAGAGCTGACTCATGGGCACTTGCGCTGAACCAAGCTCGCTTATCAAATGCAGGGCAGCAAGCATGCCATTGTCGGCTCCCCAAAAATCTCTGAAGTAATAGTGCGCTGAATGCTCTCCCCCAAACACCGCTCCCGATAGCGCCATTTGATCCTTAATCAAAGAGTGACCAACCTTGGTTCTTTGTGGAGTTGCTCCATTTTCCACGATTACCTCAGCAACGCTTCTTGAGGTCAGCAGGTTGTGCAGCACCGTGATGTTTTTTTCACCAAGTGCCCGAACTCGTTGAATCTCGCGTTTCGAGACAATGGCTGCCAGAGCCGAGGGGCTAACCAGTTGACCCTTTTCATCAACGGCAAAGCAGCGATCTGCGTCACCATCGAATGCCAAGCCAAGATCTGCGCCGACCTCCACCACCTTGCGTTGCAAATCAACTAAATTCTTCGGGTCAAGCGGGTTGGCTTCGTGGTTTGGGAAACTGCCGTCGAGCTCGAAATACATCGGGATAATTTCGATTGCATCGATGCCCTCAAGAACTAGTGGAACCGTGAAGCCACCCATTCCATTCGCAGCATCGACAACAATCTTGAGTCTCCTGATGCCGGAAAGATCAACCAGATCGAGCAGGTAGCGGGCGTATTCCTCGCCGACGTCCAAGGATTCAATTTTGCCCAGGGTGCCAAGCTCCTCCACGCCATGCTCTGCATACTCAATGGCGCGATCTCGGATTGCTGCAAGCCCGGTGTCAAGGCTGATGCCACGTGCCAATGCTCTAGAAAACTTGATCCCGTTATAGCTAGCGGGATTGTGTGAAGCGGTAAACATAGCCGCAGGCAATTCAAACTTCCCCGAGGCAAAGTAGGTCATGTCGGTAGAGCAAAGACCGAGCAGCTTCACCGAAGCACCACGCTTATTTGCCCCTTTGGCAAATGCCCTTGCAAACCTCGGCGAAGAATCTCGCATGTCGTGACCGACGACCAAGTCGCTGCCCTCAAGTTCTAGCTCATCAGCAAATGCGGCCCCAAAGGCTTCGATGATCTCCTCGGTTAGCTCTTGGTCTACCAAGCCTCTAACGTCATAGGTTTTTACGAACGAGTCGAAGTTGGTCAAGCGCACCCTCCAGTTGCTAAGCCTGCCAAGAATACAATGACAACATGACTGTTCGGCCGAACCACCGCGACCGGCATGGCCGAGGCCTGAGAAGACCGATCCCCAGCAAGCTGTTTCGCCACGGCGTCCACAGAGGGAGCTTCTTTGAAGAGGTGGTTGCCGAAACTTGCGATTATTTGCAAAACACCTTCAGCGCCGAGCTTGGTGATTTGAGGTGGCGGATAGAGGATGTGCCGCTCCTGAGGGAGGGTGAGTCGGTCACTCGTTGGAGTGCAAAGAAGTCCACCATGACCATCACCCTCTACCGAATTCCCATTGAGCGGCTTGGGAAAAGGCGGATTCCCGATCCTAGAATTCACATCGAGCAAGCGGTGATATCCGCAGCTGCATCCCTAATTGACAAAGACCCCTGGGAACTGATTCACCCAAACTAGTTGACGAAGATTTCCAAATCTCTTCCGGGGTTGGCACTTTCTGTTGGGCTCACCACCGAATAGCCAGCCGGATCTAAGATCTCTAGAGCCACTCCAAAAAGGGAGGAACCATCGACCCTCACGCTAACCCCTGATAGTGGCAAAACCAACTGCGAGTAAGGCGCGACAACCGCGGTCTCCAAGCTGGTTCTCGAACCAAAGTCAACCTCCAGGGTGATCTCGAGGGCGGTGGCCTCTGGGTTTGCGATCACCAGGTTGTTTCGGTAGGTGCTTAGTGGCACGGTCACGGAGCTGAACAGCTCAGCTGGTTGAATCCATGCAAAATCCAGGATCGGGTCAATGGTTGGATTCTTGATTGCCGCAATGACCTCAGCGCTCGCCTCCAAGGCAATTAGCTGATGCCCCTCTCCGACAACCAGCTCAATATCGCTAAAGGAACCAGGTCCAACTTGCGTCCGGAACAGCTCGACGTTCTCAAGTCCAAAGGCCGTTACTACCACCTCTGAGCTATCGATGCCGGGATTGTAAATTCTCAACCGTGCATTCTCAAAACCCTGCGTCAGCGGCCTAAAGCCCACAAAGTAGTGCATCTTCGATGGATTGGATGTCACCGGCTCAAGTTCAACGCCTATTGGTTGCAGGCCTCTGGTTTCTCTGTTTTGAAGCACCATGGAGATAGCAGGCCCGGAGCTTTGGAAAAAGATTGCAAACTGTCTCTCGCCATTTGCGTAAGCGGCGGTGGGTATCAGCTTCCTCTCCTGCGGAGCCAGAGCAATGCGCTCAGAAACAATCCGGCCCTGG
>CBFIEQ010000018.1:0-18201 GCA_965661645.1 uncultured Aquiluna sp. | reverse complement strand
GCCTCGTGTCGTGAGTTGGTTGGTTCTGATTGACACAGCTTTAGGGGCTGAAGGATCTCCAAAACTTATGGCTCAAACGTTCAGCTGAGTGGGGTTGTGGAAAAAAGTACTTGACTGGACAGGAAAATTGGAATGATCAGCGAATGAAAAGATGTCTAAATCTAGACTTATAAAAGTCTGAATGTACATATGGCAAGGAAAGTCGTTTTACACAAATAGGTGTTTGATTACCTCAGAAATCAGCCTTAGCGATAAGTGGTCTAGGCGCGGAATAACGCGCCCCGTCGGGCCCCACATGGCTTGCCTGATGCAATTTAGAGGGAAGCTTTCGAATGTAACCGAAACTTCTGCGACTTTTTTTATTCATGGATCTTTCCCTTCTGAATGGTTTGCGTGCGGTTAGCACGCGATTCATGACGGGAGGTCTCTGTCACTCGGTTCCGCTCGGTTCACTTAAGGAACCAAAAGAAAAGCGGCGTGTCGCGAATTTCTTCGCGAAAACGCCGCCATCTCTGGCGCCCTCGGCAGGAATCGAACCTGCGACCAAGAGATTAGAAGGCTCTTGCTCTATCCACTGAGCTACGAGGGCGTTTGCCTTTGATTGAAGGCGGGCCTAAGTCTACACAAGCCAGCAGCTAGCCGGGTTGACGTCCATATCCCTGCAGCCTCATACCTGGTGGTTATTGCTGTCAACTTTGGCGCTGAGGTTTGGGGCAAGCTCGCAGTCAAACACCACTTCAGACCCCAGGGCAAAAGGTTGGGTCTTTGGCCTTAGAGAATTACTGAGCTTCTCGCTCTGCTCAGAGAGAGTGAGCCCCTGCTGACCACTGCCAATAATTATCGGTGACACAGCGACGTGAAGGCGGTGCAGCAAGTCGTGCTCGATGAACTTAGCCAGGGTGAAGCTGCCACCTTCGATGAGCAACTGATTTAGACCAATGTCAGATAGCGCCTTCAGAATACTTGCCGGGGGAAACTGGCCATTTTCAGTTTCCAGCTTGATTACCTCAACGCCAGGTGCTCTTTTGGTGTCAACGGCTTGAATCACAACCCTGCGAGCACCGTTATCCTCCAAGACCGGCGAGTCATTGGGTAACCGACCATTTGGATCGATGATTACACGCGCTGGATTCTCCCCATCGCAAAGGCGAACGGTCAATCTAGGGCTGTCTTGAATTGCGGTCCGAACCCCGATCACAACGCCATCAACAAGTGCTCTGAGTCTATGAAGATGAGTTAGACCATCAAGGCTTGAAACCTCAGCAGAGTCACCAGCGTCGGTAGCTATTCGCCCATCCAGAGACTGCCCTATCTGCCCAACGACGGCAGAACTGAAAGCTCTAGCCGCTACTGGTCCATAGAGATCAAGCGCCATTTGTTCCTGGGTACTGAACTCACCACAGCACAAACAGCTTTTGCCGTTTCGCACATCAACTAAGCGCTGCCAAACTCTAGGTGTCACTTCAATAGAGTTCATCAGCTCGTTCTCTCAACGCTCTTTTTGGGAATGGCAAAAATATCCTCGTGACCTATCGTGCAATAACTCTTCCCGGAAACCAAAACCCGCTCAGCTCCCCATAACTCTGCTGGTTCCGACCCAAACTCGTCTGCTGCCTGTGCTATGCCTAGAACAAGCTCATTTTGCAATTTTTGATCACTGGGACCAAGTTCCCAGTCGCTTTGCGCCAAGGCGGTTTCGAAACCTGCAATTCTGAAAATCTCACTGGCTAGCTTTGGTGACTCGGGACCCATGGCAACACCTAAGCCCTTGTCGCTTCGCTGGTGAGCATTGAAGCTGTTAGTCACCGATTCATCCTCTGCATGCTCTGGATCCCAGTTCATTTTGCCGTTATAAGAAAGTGCAAAATACATCGGAACATCAGCCGAGCTTGCCAAGGTTTCAAGCCACCCGGTTGAAACCAGATCCAACAAAGCAGATCCGGTGACCAGAGTCGCACTTTCAAGTGGAAGTTTGTTGATCTCGCCAAGATCCATGCAGTGAGTCACCACTTGCCCTGAAACACTGGATTTGGCAATTTCCAACAGTTCCGGGTCATTATCGACCAAGTGCCAAATAGTTTGGGAAGGCAAATAAGGAGCAAGTGCCCTGATATTTGAACCGGTTCCGCAGCCCAAATCAACAATGACAGGTTTTGAACCAGCCGCTTTACAGGCCTCCACTAGAAGACCCTTATCACGAGCGAAATTATCTGTCGGCTCACGAAGTGCAAGCCACTCGGCGCTAAATGCCAAACCTAGACCTCGTTCTCGAAGGAGGCTCTAGCCGCATAACTCTCTTCAAGAGTTATGCGAACCCGCTTCACTCTTCCCCCGTCGCCCAATCGCCCCTGGCTGAGTTTGTGCTTTACGCCTTCAAAGATGTGCTGGCACAAAAACTCAGTTGTTGTGAACTTGCCCTTGAATTCTGGGAGTTCGTCTAGGTTTTGATGCCGAAGCGGCGCCAGCACTTCAGCTAGCACCTCCATCGCAAGTCCGATGTCAACAACCAGGCCGTGCTGATCCAGATCCTGCGTGAAAAAAGCTGCCTGCACCGTGAAGGTTGCACCATGCATGCCCTGGGCTGGGCCGAAGACTTTAGCGGGCAGTGAGTGAGCAATCATGATGTGATCTTGGACCTCGAGAGTGAACAATTTCTTCTCCTAGCCTTGGTAGCTAATTCGGTGACAGAGGGTATCTGGACTGGACAAAATGTTTGCGTAATCATTGCCGAGTTCTGAGAAATCACTTTCCCCGCTTATCAAGAAATCGAGAGTTGGGTCTGCGAGCAGCTCAAGCGCTTTTGCCATTCTGCGCTTGAAAGTCCAGCGTGGCGCATTGGTGTTGGGGATAGTTCCAACCTGTGAGCTGATCAAGCTAAGTCTCCGATTATGAAATTCGCCACCCAAGGCAATGCTCTGTGTACCAGCGCCGAACCAACTAGCCTCCACAATCCGCCCCTGGTTCCCAGCAGATTCAATTGCGAGATTTAGCCCGGCCTCGGAAGCAGAGGTATTAATCACCACATCACAGTTTTTCGGAGCGTTTTCTGGCGCCTCAAACAAGATTCCCAACGAGCTAGCAAGTGAGGACCTTGCTGGGTTGATATCGATGAGTGTGATCTCGACTCCGGGGATTCTGGAGATCAAATAGGCAACCAGTGCTCCGACAACCCCGGCCCCAATGACATTGACTCTATCCCCCGCGGATACCTGGCCATCCCAAACCACATTGAGCGCGGTTTCCATGTTTGCCGCAAGCACGGCGCGAGCCTCAGGAAGGCCTTGAGGTAAATGGTGAAGTTGGTCCTGAGCAATTCTGAACTGATCCTGGTGAGGATAAAGGGCGAAGACCTTTTTCCCTATTAGCTCACCCTCCAAGACCTCTCCGACAGCGCAGTAGCCAAACTTAACCGGAAAACTAAACTCACCTTCTTGGCCATTGCAGCGCATGGACTCCTGTTGGGAGGCTGGCACTCTTCCTTCAAAGACCAAACGCTCGGTGCCTCGGCTGATGCCGCTAAAGAGCATCTTGACTAAAACACCCTCACCCTCTTGCGCCGGCAACAGCTCGGCCTTACCTTCACCTAATGCCCAAAGCGCGAATGTGCTCATTTGAGCTGCAACCTGGCTTGAATTGGTGTCGGTGGCGTGAAACCCGACCGTAGCTGGCTCATTTCATGTCCAATAAGCAAAACAGGTGCATGAAAAATAGATCTTTTGATCCAAGCAATTACCACGTCGATGAGGCCGCCCTTCTGGCCCAGATTCTAACAGTGCAGTGAAATAAGGTTCCGACCTGCGCTTAGCATTGAGACCAGAGGAACACTGTGTTTACGCTCTAAGAGGGAGTCATAGATGACCTTCAGTCAATTTCTAGGTCTACTGCGCTCCCTAGTGATTTACTACCAGCCACATCGCACTCTTGCTTGGAAAAAGTTCTATCGAGAACTCGTTGGTCCAGGCCAAATTGCATTTGACGTCGGCGCCCATGTTGGTTCAAGATCCAGAATCCTGCGTTCTTTGGGCGCCAAAGTTATCGCCATTGAACCTCAAGAACAATTTGCTAAATTCCTCTCGCATACCCTGCCAAAAAATGTAGTCCTGATTCAGGCTGCGGTCGGGCCAAGAAGTGAGCAGGGAGAATTGAAGGCCTCATCAAAACATCCAACGGTCTCCTCTATGAAGGCCGATTTTGTTGAACGTGCTGCCAGCAGCGAGGGTTTTGAGCGCGTCGATTGGGATCAAACCGAAATCGTTCAGGTGGTAACCCTAGATCAGTTGATTCTCGAGCACGGTAAACCGCACTACGTAAAGATCGATGTTGAGGGTTTCGAACTAGAGGTCTTGCAGGGGCTCTCTGAGCCTATTGATCTAATTTCTTTTGAATATCTGCCGCAGTTCAAACTGCTCAGCCACGAGGTAATTGACAAGCTCATGGAGCTCGGTCACTACTCTTTCAACGCCGTGGTCGGAGAAAAGGCTTCCTTTATTTGGGACAGCTGGCAAGACCAACAAAGCCTCAAGAGCTTTCTTGAGACACTGAATGACAATGCAAAATCGGGTGACGTCTACGCAAGGCTCAACAGAGAGGACTGATCGGGCTTAGTGCAGAATCTCGAAGAAGGTTTCAAATAGCTCTGGCGTTGCGGCGATCACATCTCCCCTTTCTTCACTGGCAACATCCATGTCCCAACCCGTGACCGTTCCGCCCGCTTCGCGAACCAGCACCAGGCCAGCGGCTATGTCCCAAGGCTTTAAATTTCGCTCCCAGAAGCCATCGAATCTGCCAGCTGCAACATATGCCAGATCCAAAGCCGCTGCCCCGATTCTCCTCACCCCAGCACAGTGCGGCATGATCTCCGCAATTTGAGCGGCATGTTCATCAATGTTGGTCATAGTGCCAAACGGAATGCCGGTACCGAAAAGCGCTGAACTGATGTCTGAGTTTCTGGAAACCGAAATCTCGCTGCCGTTGAGAAACGCGCCCTTGCCTAGCTCTGCACTAAAGGTTTCTTGATTCACCGGATCGTGAACCACTCCAACCGTGAGCCTGCCCTGCACCTCTAAGCCAATTGAGACCGCCCAGTGTGGGAGCCCTCGAAGAAAATTCGTTGTCCCATCAAGCGGATCAACAATCCATCTCCTGGCAGCGCCCTCAGAGGAGCCGGTCTCTTCGCCCAACCAGCCATCTTGCGGGTTGGCTGAGAGCAAAACGTCTTTGAGGTATTCCTCCGAAGCTAAGTCCGCTTGACTTACAAAATCACCGGGTCTTTTATTTAAGATGGCTAGGTTTTGCCTGTTGTCCCAGTGGTTCAAAAGAATCTTGCCCGCTGCCTCAGCTGCGGAGACAGCCAGTTCAAGATCACTTTTTTGCAAGGGATTGCCTCTCATTAAAAATCTGACCTCTACTAGCCAGCTTGATTCAGGCTATCCAACAGTTGCGCAACCTTTGAAAAACTTTGTGACCAACTGGGCAGTGATAAAGCCCTTGAGCGGGAGTTTTTCTCCAAGCTTTGAAGCCGTTTACTATCTGTCAAAAGATTTCGCAATTCAACTGCGAACCCATCTGAGTCTTCTTTGGGAACTAGTACCCCTGCCGAACCGAGAGTTTCTGAAACTGCTCCCACATCGCAGCTGACAATTGGCAACTCATATCCAAGAGCTTCATTGAAAACAATGCCGTAGCCCTCAAACCTGGTTGCCAAAGCAAAAATCGTTGCCTTCGCGTAAAGGTCAGTGAGGTCCTGTTCGGACACGAACCCAGCTAGCCGAACCCTTGTTTCAAGACCCAGCTCCACCAGCAAGGCCTGAAGGTCCGTCGCATATTTAGGATCCACCGCTGCACCTGCAATTAGTGCCTGCCACTCGAGGTCTTTGATCTTCGATAGCGCCCTCAGCAACACGTCGTGGCCCTTGCGAAACACCTGTATCCCAACTGAGAGAATCAGGGGCGCAGATTGCGGTGCTCGCTGGAATTGCTGCTGCTCAAATCCAGGGGTGGCAACGGTGATTCGCTCTTTCTCAACATCGTATTTCTCAGTCAAGAGCCTCGCCGTGTATTCACTTGTGACAATCACCGCCCTTGCCATTTTCAAGTTTCGATGCTCCTGCAAGTAAAGCGATGATCTCAGATTTGGATCCAGCCCAGTTTCCTCGGCAAGCGGATGATGAACTAGAGCAATAATGGGTGCGGCGATTTGATTTACCAGCTCGTCGCTCAGAGCACCAAATGCCAAACCGTCAATAATCAGCACATCGCCCGAAGGAACACCAATCAGTTTCGATTGGGCATCTTCCATGGCCCAGAGGTCCGGCAGCGGAAAAGATTCAGCTAACTCGAGAGTTCTGATATCAAACCCCATTGTCGAAAGCTCTGCGATTAGTTTTCGGTCGTAGAGGTAGCCACCAGATTTCTTGTCTATCTCCCCTGGGATCGCAAAAACCACATTGCTCATCAGCGGTTCCGCCAGAGCCAAAGGATGTCTCTACCAAATGACCAAAGCAGCAAAAGCGCGGCGGCGATGGCAACTGGCAGCGCAAAGAGTCCACCCAAGATAGGTGCATTGATGACAATCAGAGCCGTGATCTGCAGAACGCTCACCACTCGCCGGGCAAGGCTGTAGGGAAGTGGTGCCCAGAGCCATGGCAAGAACCTCGCAGCTGCCACGAACAGGTATCTAGGCAAGGCCAGAAAAAGAACCCAAACGCCGATAACTTGAGTTGCAGCAGCGATTATGGCCAAAACAAGTGCCAGCGCTGTATCGACCTCCATGTCGAGCCTTGCACCAAAGCCAGAAACCCAGTTTTGCTTTCTGGCCAGGTAGCCATCAACCCCGTCAAGAACCAGCGCAAAGGTCGCCAGGAAGACAATGAGCCAGGCATTTGCGACACCTAGCGAAGCGGAGAGCAATGCCGCAACCACCACTAGCCGAAAAAGGGTTACAAGGTTTGGCGCCCCAAGAGTTGGGTATGGAAAGCCTCTTCCAATCAGCCTTAGCGCTAGGAAGCCAGCAATGACATAAGCAGCCAAGCTGAGGCCAAGGGAGCTGAGCTCAAAGCCAACCAAGAAATAAACGATTGCTGCGAGTGGCAAAGTTCCCATTAGTAGCGCAAGCAGCAACTGCAGCGGCGGAGTGAGAGCACTAGTGGGTTTTGGACTCGGCTCATCGCCAATTTTTGATTGCTCTCGCATCTCGCAGAGTTTACTAGCGGCCCGCTCAATCAGCACTTGGTCAAATTTTTAAAGGCTGGACTAATCGCAGTTGGGTTTTTGTTGGGGCATGAAAGACTTAGGGGGCCATCATGTGGCAAGCGGTTTGGAATAACAAGGTAATTGCAAAATCGAATAACACCCAGATGGTGGAGGGAAATCACTATTTCCCCATGGAGTCCGTTCACCAAGAGTTCCTAACCGACTCAGCAAAGCTGACCCGGTGCCCATGGAAGGGTGAGGCTAGCTATTTCAACATTGTGGTTGATGGTGAAACTAATCAGGATGCCGCCTGGGTCTATCAAGACCCAAAAGAAGCTACTCAGGAAATCAAAGGTCACATCGCCTTTTGGCGGGGTGTAGAAGTGAGAGAAGTTCACTAGTTCGCTAGGGTCGAATACTTGATTAGCTTTGACAAGGTAACAAAGACCTACGCAGGCAAGAGCGCGGTTGAAGAGTTCACGCTCTCAATTCCAGCTCACAAGATAACCGTTCTTATGGGGCTTTCCGGCTCTGGCAAAACAACGCTTATTCGCATGATTAATAAGATGGTCGAACCCGACAGCGGCAAAATCTCCATCGACGATAAAGACATAAAGGAAATCGACTCGGTAGCACTTCGTAGATCTATCGGTTACGTCCTTCAAGAAGTCGGGCTACTTCCCCACAAAACAGTTCTTGAGAACGTTTCCCTGATTGCAAAAATTTCGGGTCAGTCAAATGAAGAGGCTGCGGCTAACTCCACCCAGATGCTGAATTTGGTTGGAATTGATGAGAGCTTTTTTGATCGATTTCCAAACCAACTCTCTGGGGGTCAGCAACAGCGAGTTGGTGTTGCCAGAGCGCTAGCCATCAAGCCAAATATTTTGTTGATGGATGAGCCATTCGGAGCGGTTGATCCAATTGTGAGAGAGGAGCTTCAAGACGAACTTCTCAAGATCCAATCCGAGCTGGGTCTCACTATCGTGTTAGTCACCCACGATCGCTACGAGGCACTAAAACTGGCAGATCAACTTGTGGTGCTCTCCGATGGTGCCCAAATCGAGCAGGCCGGAACTGCCGATGAATTTAGATCGAATCCTGCCAATGATTTCGTTCGAAAGCTGCTTGGCCTAAAACGATGACCTGGGCGCTAAACAACCTAGAGCTCGTGCTGCAGTTGACGCTGACTCATCTTCTGGTAAGTCTGGTTCCACTTCTCATCGGCTTTGTGGTTTCCGTTGTTTTAGCCCGCATCACCTCAGAGCGCTTTGCGCCGTCGGTCACTGGTGCGCTTGGCGCTTTATACGCCATTCCTTCTCTGGCACTCTTTGTGACGCTTCCGGTTTTGATCGGCACGGATTTCACGGGGCCGACCAACGTGATAATCGCACTAACGCTGTATGTGATATCGGCAATGTTTTTTTCGGCAAGAGATGCATTTGCCTCACTGCCAAAGCCAACGATTGAATTCGCCCAGGCGCAAGGCCTGAGTGCTTTTCAAAGATTTATTCACGTTGAACTACCACTTGCAATCCCTGGATTGATTGCTGGGGCAAGAGTGGCGGCAGCAAGCACCATCTCAATGGCATCAATTGGAGCGGTTGTCGGGGTCAGAAACCTGGGCTATCTGTTTCTCGATGGCTTTCAAAGAAAGATCGCGGAGGAGGTCCTCTCGGGACTATTCGCAATCTTCCTAATTGCGATCGTGCTTGATCTGGCGCTCTGGCTACTGGGCAAGTCTCTGACCCCTTGGCAAAGGAGGTTAAATGCTTGAGATTCCCGATTTTCTTGGCTGGCTAATGGATCCAGAAAACTGGCAGGGTCGATATGGAGTCCCAAACCTACTTGCTGAGCACCTAACGCTGACAGCAATGTCCATTGTGCTTGCTGCCCTAATGGCCATTCCACTTGGAATATCGATTGGGCATTTCAGAAGGGGCACTGCTTTTGTGGTGCTTCTTGGCTCCGTCTCTCGTGCAATCCCGACAATGGGGCTGTTATTCGCACTGGTGATGCTGCTAGGCGTTCAGCTAAGAGAGGTCGCCGTCATCCTGGCCCTGACGGCTATTGCTTTCCCGCCGCTTCTGGCTGGTGCCTACGCCGGCGTCAGCGCTATCGAGCGTCACATCCCTGATTCAGCAAAAGCACAAGGGCTCACAACCTGGCAGCTGCTTTGGATTGTTGAAATACCCCTAGCACTGCCAGCCATAATCGGCGGTTTCAGAGTGGCGTGGATTCAAGTGGTTTCAACAATCGTCCTCGCACCGCTTGTGGGCCTTGGTGGCCTGGGGTTTGGAATCATTCAGGGTTTAGCGCTCAGGAATTTCGACCAAGTTGTGGCAAGCGCACTATTGATTGTGCTGCTGACAGTTTTGGGCGATCAGCTCATTGGATTTGCACAAAAAAATCAAGCGTTTAGGCTTGGGAACTTATCGGGAGGGAAAACAAAATGAAAAACACACTAAAGATTGGCCTTGCGGCCCTTGCAGTATCGACTCTGGGACTATCCGGTTGTGCTCAAACCTCCGATGCAATAGTTATCGGATCCCAGGCTTACTACTCCAACGAGATTGTGGCTGAGGCCTATGCTCAGGCGCTCGAAAATGCCGGATACGAAGTAGAGCGCACTTTCTCACTCGGCCAGCGAGATGTCTATGTCCCAGCGCTGTTAGGAGGCGAAGTTGACCTTTTTCCGGAATACACCGGAAACCTGCTTCAGTACTTCGACCCAACTGCCACTCAGACAGAAGCCAATGCTGTTTATGACGCATTGAGCCAAGCTTTACCAGCTGGTTTGAGCGCATTGGCAATGTCTCCGGCAACCGACCAGGATTCATACAACGTGACTCAAGAGTTCGCGCAGGCTAATAACATCAGCTCGATCGCGGATCTTGCAAACTTGGATTCAGTGGTGCTCGGTGGAGCCCCTGAGCTTGCCGAACGTCCCTACGGGCCAGCAGGCCTTCTCTCCGTCTATCAGGTGATGGTTGATTTCAACGCAACTGGTGAAACCACGGTTGAGTCACTTGTTGCCGGTGAGATTGACATGGCCAATGTCTACAGTGCGGACCCAAGAATCGAACAGCTCGGACTTGTGACGCTGAGCGACCCCCTCGGGCTATTCCTATCTTCGAACTTGGTGCCAATCGCCTCAGACGCACTTGATGCTCAGGCAAGAGATGTGGTGAGCGCTGTTTCACTAGCGATGAGTGCCGAAGAGTTAGTGGCAATGAACGTTCGCAGCGTCGAAGAGCAGCTCTCGGCTGCCGAGATAGCAGCCGACTGGCTTCGCTCAGAGGGCTTGATTAACTAGCCATTTAGAACTAGACCTCGGTGCCGAAAGCCACCGAGGTCTTTTTCTAATCTAAAGTTGGGTGCAGATTCTTTTTGAGGGACAGATATCAATGGCGCTAAGCACCACTCACATTCCATCGCTATCCACCAAGGATGAGCTTGCTCGCGCAGTAATTGACCAGGTCGAGCAGTGGGTGCTGGCATCGTCACAAATGAAGAGTTCAGCTGCGGCCAAGCGTCTCTCGGGGCTCCTGCAGGACCCTTCCGGCTTAGAGTTTGCAGTGGGCTTTGTGGATGGAGTTATCCGACCTGAAGATCTAAATGTTGCAGCCAAGAATCTTTATCAGCTACGAAAGATCACGCCAAGGTTTTTGCCCCTACCACTGCGAATGCTGCTGTCCTTAGGAGCCAACCTGGCACCGCTGTTTCCCTGGATAGTGATTCCGATTGCAAGAAAAGTCTTACGCAGCTTCGTCGCTCACCTAGTGATCGACGCGTCAAGTTCGAGGTTGACTAAGTCGCTCAAAAAACTCAAGCAGGGCGGCACTCGCCTCAACATCAATCTGCTTGGAGAAGCAGTTCTTGGCCGCAAAGAGGCCGATCGCAGGCTGGGTAAAGTCAAAGAGCTTTTAGAGCGCAGCGATGTTGACTATGTGTCGGTGAAAGTCTCAGCCACAATCAACCCGCACTCTCCCTATGCCTTTGATCAAACAGTCGAAGAGGTAGTTGAGAGACTCACCCCGCTCTACGAAATCGCTGTTCGCGGCGGAAATAAGTTCATCAACCTCGACATGGAGGAATATCACGACCTCGACATGACGGTCGCAGTCTTCAAAAAGATTTTGTCAAAGCCGGAATTCACTAATCTCACCGCGGGCATTGTTTTGCAGGCATATCTGCCAGATGCACTGCGCGTAATGATCGACCTTCAGCAGTGGGCACACATGCGAGTGCTAGATGGTGGCGCGCCTATCAAGGTGAGGGTCGTAAAGGGTGCCAACCTTCCGATGGAGCAGGTCGACGCCGAGATGCACGGTTGGCCCCTTGCAACGGTTTCATCAAAGGCCGAGGCGGATGCCAACTACAAACGAGTCTTGAACTATGCCCTGACCCCAGACCGAGTTCGCTTCGTAAAAATCGGAGTAGCGGGCCACAATCTCTTTGACCTTGCCTTTGCTCACCTCATGGCCGAAAAACGTGGTGCCAAAGAGGGCATGGATGTCGAAATGCTCTTGGGCATGGCGCAATCGCAGGCCGAGGTCGTGAAAAAAACAGTTGGAAGCCTTGTTCTTTACACCCCGGTTGTCCACCCTAAGGAATTCGACGTCGCAATCGCATACCTAATTAGAAGGCTTGAGGAAGGCGCTTCCAAGGAAAACTTCCTCTCCAATGCATTTGAGCTAACTAATCCAGACTTTTTCGAGTTAGAAAAAGATAGGTTTTTACACTCGCTTGAGATCTTGGACGAAGTCGTTCCAATTCCAAATCGGTTGCAAGACCGAACTCAAGAGTTTGGCTTTTCCCCTGCTCAGGGCTTTGCCAACGCAGCCGATACAGACCCATCGCTTGAGTCAAACCGCAGATGGGCAGGCGAGATTATCCAGCGGGCTTCGGTTTCAACGGTTGGTTTCGATGCAGTTAGCAAGCACACCGTCAATTCCGAGTCTGAACTTGAATCCCTAATCGAGAAAGCACTCGAAGGTGGAAAGCGCTGGGGCAGGCTCCCCCACTACGAGAGGGCCGAAAAGCTTCACGCCATTGGAAGCCTGATTGAAAGAAACCGCGGCATGCTAATTGAGGTTGGCATGAGTGAAGCTGGCAAAACCTTTGATCAGGCTGACGTCGAGGTCTCCGAAGCCGTTGATTTCGCGCACTATTACGCCGAGCGCTGCAAGGAACTTGGTGAGATTGACGGAGCTGTCCATCAGCCCTATCGCCTCACGGTCATCACACCGCCATGGAACTTCCCACTAGCAATCCCTGCTGGTGGCGCACTGGCGGCTCTTGCGGCTGGATCGGCAGTTATCTTCAAGCCGGCGGGTGACGCTGCTCGCTGTGGCGCAGTAATTGCTGAGCTGATTGCGGAGGTTATCGAGGCTGACGTTTTTATCCCAATCCAGATTTCAGAATCAGGACTGGGTCAGCAGCTCATTTCTCACCCGGATGTCGACCAGGTCATCCTGACCGGTGGCTATGAAACAGCTCAACTCTTCAAGAGCTTTAGGCCCGAATTGCGATTACTTGCTGAGACCAGTGGCAAGAATGCCATCATTGTCACCCCGAGTGCAGACTACGACCTGGCCGCAAAAGACATTGCCTACTCTGCATTTGGTCACGCTGGTCAAAAGTGTTCGGCCGCTTCGCTTGTGATTCTGGTGGGTTCTGTTTCGAAGTCAGAGCGATTTAGAAGGCAATTGATTGATGCAATTGAATCCTTGAGGGTCGCCCAGCCCACCGATCCAACTGCGCAGGTTGGCCCAATGATCGTGCCCCCTCAAGGGAAACTCCTCGAAGGCCTTACCAAGCTGGAGCGTGGAGAGAAGTGGATTTTAGAATCCAGGCAACTCGATGACACCGGCAAGCTTTGGTCACCCGCAGTAAAAGAGGGCGTGCTTCCCCGAAGCCCCTCTCACCTCACTGAATATTTTGGACCAGTGTTGTCGATCATGACTACAAGGAACCTGGAGAGCGCCATTGCGCTGCAAAACGCAGTTGACTATGGCCTCACCGCCGGAATTCACTCGCTAGACCCAATTGAGGTCAAAGACTGGTTGTCCAGGGTTCAGGCCGGAAATCTGTATGTGAATCGCGGTATCACTGGAGCCATTGTTGAAAGACAGCCATTTGGTGGCTGGAAGCGCTCCTGTGTAGGTCCCTCAACTAAAGCCGGAGGGCCGAACTACCTTTTGAGTCTGAGCTCCTGGCGACCAAAGAAGTCAACAGCCGAAGGGGTTACTCTTACGGACAGCCAAAACGCGGTTTTGGCTCTTGCCGCTAGCTCCGAGCTAACCGACGGTGAGGTCGAGTCACTGATCAGAGGCGGCAAAAGTGACATTCACGCGCTGAAAAACTTCTTTAGATCGACCGATCCCGCAAATCTGAGTGCGGAGCGCAACGTGCTGCGCTATTTCCGCTCTGATTGCACACTGCGAGTAAACAAGAGCGCAACACGATTTGACTCATGGCGCTCAATCATGAGCCTTATTGCCATTGGGTCAGGAGAGGTGAGCGCCTTTGAGATGCCAGAGCGACTCAAGCGCATCGCTCAAAAAACTGGCATTCGAGTAATCATCGAGGATGAAGCTAGTTTTGAAGCGTCTTTGAGTAAGCGTCCGAGACGAGTGCGCATGGTTGGTCGGATCCATGACATCAACCGGGATTCAGCGCTTGCAAGCCCGGATGTCGCCCTCTACGCAGAACCGACAACCGAAGCGGGTCGAATTGAACTACTCCCCTATTTCAAAGAGCAGGCCGTGAGCGTAACTGCCCACAGGTTCGGTAATCCGGTGAAATTCGTCAAGGATCTTGCTATCTAGAGACATTGCAGGAAGTTCACAGCTAGACCCAGCAATCTGATGGGAGTAATCTTCCATGGTGGCTAGTTATACCTAGCGCTAACGATTTAGAGGTCTCTTCTTGTTTATTCTCTCCAAGCTTTCACTCAAAAACCGCGCTGTTGTCGCACTTATCACGGTAATCGTGGCGGCCTTCGGCTTTCTTTCGGTTGGTTCGCTGAAGCAAGAGCTGATCCCTTCTATTGAGATTCCATCGGCTGCAATTGTCACCAGCTACCCAGGAGCATCCCCTGAGGTCGTTGATGCGCAGGTCTCTTCGGTGATTGAAAATGCGGTTATTGGCTTAGAGGGACTTGAATCAACAACTGCCACCTCCACTACCGGTCTTTCTGTCCTGCGAGTTTCATTCCAGTTCGGGACGACCACCGAGACCGCGATTGAGAGGCTGAACTCGGCGATCTCAGCGATTGAGGCGCAGCTGCCGCAAGATGCAGACCCAAGAGTGATTTCTGGAAGTTTTGACTCAGTTCCAATCATTGTTTTGGCTATCGCTGACCTAGATGCAGACAACGAGCGAATCGGTGGAACCTTGGAAAAGGTTGCACCTAACCTCTTCAGGCAGGTTGAGGGCATCAGAGATGTTGTGGTTTCTGGTTCTAAGCAGAAGCGCATCAACCTGGAGATTGATCAACGAGCCCTGGCCGCAAATGGCTTCTCACAGCAAAGCATTTCTCAGGCCCTACAGGCAAACGGCCTGATTCTTCCCGTTGGGTCATTGACCGACCAGGACGGCAGCATTGCAATCCAAATGGGTTCTGCGGTTGACACGGTGACAAAGATTGAGGCACTTCCACTTATCTCCCAAAACCCCGCGCCCGGTGCTCCGATAATCACAATCGGTGATGTGGCAACTGTGAGTTATGAAGATGCACCAATCACTTCAATCGCACGTGTAAACGGACTTGAGTCGCTTGCTGTCTCGATCACGAAGACCCCCGAGGGTAATTCGGTAGCTGTCTCTAATGGCGTTCAGGACCTGGTGCCAGAGCTTGAGGCGGCACTTGGTGGCAACGTATCCGTGGTTACAACTTTTGATCAGGCCCCATTTATTGAAAAGAGTATTAAGGACCTCACAGTTGAGGGATTGCTGGGCCTTACCTTTGCTGTGATTGTGATTCTGGTATTCCTCTTGAGCATCAAGTCCACGATCATCACAGCTATTTCGATACCGACTTCAGTGTTGATCACTTTCATCGGCCTTCAAAGCGCGAACTACTCGCTCAACCTTTTGACCCTTGGAGCGCTAACGATTTCAATTGGTCGCGTTGTTGACGACTCAATTGTGGTTATTGAGAATATCAATCGACACTTGAGCTACGGAGAGAATCGCAAGAAGGCTGTGCTCACTGCAGTCAAGGAGGTTGCTGGAGCAATCACCGCCTCCACAATCACCACCGTCGCAGTCTTTTTGCCAATTGCCCTGGTCGATGGCCTGGTCGGAGAGCTATTCAGGCCATTCGCATTCACCGCTGGCATCGCGCTATTGGCCTCACTACTAGTTTCCCTAACCATCGTTCCGGTTTTGGCCTACTGGTTCTTGCGGATGCCAAAGCGTCTTCAGGCACTAAAGGCTGAGAACCCAAAGAAATTTGAAAAGAAGCAGCGCAAGGCCGAGGAAGAGCGTGAGCAGAAGAGCATTTTGCAGCGCATTTATCTGCCAGCCCTGAACGGAACCAGAAACCACCCGTTCATAACACTCACCGCTGCCGTATTGCTTTTGGCCTACACCTTCTCACTGGTGCCGCTACTAAAAACAAACTTCATTGACGGTGGCGGGTCAAACCAGTTCAACGCGCGTGTTGAGATGCCAGCCTCAACCTCTCTTGAGGAGCAGGACGCCGCGGCAGCAGAGATTGAAGACAAGATTCAAGCAATTGAGGGCGTGGAAGTAGTTCAGACCACCATCGGCTCAGCAGCAGATGGCCGAGTGGCCTTTGGTGCGAGTGCAACTGGTATCGCGATGAACGTGATTGTTGATGAGAATTTCGAAGTAGAAGACATTCGTAGCCAGGTGCTGAGACTGGAGACACCGGCTGACACCGAAATCACCGTGTCATCAGGTGGCGGCTTCGGCTCCAGCGAAACCATCGACATCAGCGTCTTGGCTGCTGATAACGATCTGCTTGCAGCAGCAGTCGCGCAGTTGATTGATGGCATGCAAGGCATCGACAATGTCTCGAGCGTCACCAGCACCCTGGAAGCAGACGAGCGAGTTCTTGAGATTATTGTCGATCGCGAAGCTGCAGCTGAGTACCTGCTTACCGAGACAGTTGTGACCGGAATCGTTGCCTCGCAACTAAGGCCTCAGGCACTTGGCCAGGTTCGAATTGAAGGCGTTGAGACCCCAATCTTTGTAGCGGACACTTCAGTACCAGAATCGATTCAGGAGATTAGGGCCCTCCAGATTCCAACCTTCCAAGGCTTGGTCCGACTCGACAGCATCGCGTCAGTTGAAGAGATCCTGAAGCCAACTTCGATCACATCTGAGCGCGGTAACCGCACTGCAAGAGTCTCGTTAGCTCCTGAGGGTGATGACCTGGGTGCGATCTCCGCTCAGATCACTGAGCGACTCGATGGAATCGAGTTGCCGGTGGGAGTGGAGGCCTCAATTGGTGGCGCTGCAGCCGACCAGGCCGAAAGCTTTGAGCAGCTGGGGCTTGCCCTGCTTGCAGCTGTTGCCATCGTGTATATCGTCATGGTCGCGACATTTGGATCCCTGATTCAGCCGCTGCTACTTCTAATCTCTATTCCATTCGCGGCTATCGGTGCACTTGGGCTACTGATTTTGACCGACACAGCTCTGGGTGTCCCAGCGCTTATCGGTATGTTGATGCTGATTGGAATCGTGGTCACAAATGCAATCGTTTTGATTGACCTCGTGAACCAATATCGTCGACAAGGCAGAAGTGTCGAAGACTCACTCGTCTCGGGAGCAAGACAACGCCTAAGGCCAATCTTGATGACCGCGCTGGCGACAATCTTTGCGCTGACACCAATGGCATTTGGTCTAACTGGAGACTCTGGCTTCATTTCTCAGCCATTGGCCATTGTCGTCATCGGTGGTTTGGTTTCATCGACACTGTTGACCCTGATCTTGGTGCCAACTCTTTACTGGCTAGTTGAAGGCCGCAAAGAGCGCAAGATCATTCGATTGAAGCGTCGAGAGCAGAAAGCAGCGGCAAAAGCCGCTAAGGCAGCGGCCAAGCTCGAAGCGAAAGCAGGGAAGGCAAGCCCAGATCAAGCTGCGGAAGCCTCCGCTTCATCTTTAGCTCCAGCCGCCCCAATGGTTGTAACCACAGTTATCGACCGAGACAGCGAGCGGGAGGAGCCTGAAGCCGGTGATGCCGAAGCCCCTGAAGCTCCCTCACAACAGTCAAGCGAGCCAAGTGTCGAAGCTGCAACTGGACCGCTTATCTCTCAAAGTTCATGGTCCCTAACAAGCGAGTCAGATACTGGCGAACAAGCTTTAGATCTGGGAAACAATTCTGAGTCAGTGGACTTCGAGCCAGCCGTGGTTGATGACATTCCCCCTCTTGCCTGGAGTGATGAGCGCGAAGTGTCACAGGCAGCTGACATTGAAATTGACGACGAATCATCCATGCGATGGAGTGAAGAGCCAAATTCCGAGGCACCAGCAGCCGCAGATCCAAACGCAGGACTGCCAGAGTTCTTAACTCAGGAGATACCACTGATTCAAGAACCTGCCGAATCAAAACGAGACAAGAACAGACGCGAGAAGGCTGAGCGCAAAGCCCAGAAGAAGGCTGCAAAAGACTCTCGCCACGCGAACGACTAGGCAGAAATGGCTAACTATATAGTTTGGGTCGACTGCGAGATGACCGGCCTCGAGGTTGGCATTGACGAGATCTGCGAAATTGCGGTGATAGTGACCGATGAAGAACTGAGCGAAGTTGCTCCAGGTCTTCAGATTGTCATCAAGCCCAGTCGCAAGGCTCTAAAGAACATGGGTGAGTTTGTAACCAGCATGCACACAGAGTCAGGCTTACTTGAAGAGATTCCTCAGGGCGTGAGTATTCAAGAGGCGCAGTCTCAGGTTCTGGAATACATCAAACAGTGGATTCCTGAGGAGCGCACGGCTCCTCTGGCTGGTAACTCAATTGGCACCGACAGAATGTTTCTG
>CBFIEQ010000017.1:0-19544 GCA_965661645.1 uncultured Aquiluna sp. | reverse complement strand
GGTGGCAACAGCCTCCAGTGTCCTTGTCGCGCTTTCCCAAATTGCATCGTCACCGACGACCTTAGGATTGCCTTGTTCCCGGGTGGAAAGCTCTAGGTAGAAATCGTTCAGCCCGTAATCGCGCAGAAGGTTGAGCACGAATTCCAGGACGCCGGTCAGCTCTCTTTCGAGGTCGTCTTTTGTCACGAAGAGGTGGGCATCGTCCTGAGTCATACCGCGCACGCGGGTGAGACCATGCAGCACTCCGGATTTTTCATAACGATAGACAGATCCGAACTCGAACATCCGAAGGGGAAGTTCTCGATAGCTGCGAGCCCTTGATTTGAAGATCAAAATGTGGAATGGGCAGTTCATCGGCTTGAGGTAGTAGTCCGCACCTTGCTTTCGAATCTCACCCTTCTCGTCAACCTCCGCATCGAGTTTCATGGGCGGGAACATGCCCTCCGAGTACCAGCTCAGGTGTCCAGATTTTTCAAAGAGGTTGGACTTGGTGATGTGAGGAGAGTAAACGAATTCGTAGCCACCTTTTTCGTGCGCTTCACGCGAGTAGTCCTCCATCACCTTGCGGATGATGCCACCCTTGGGGTGAAACACAGCGAGCCCGGAACCGATTTCGTCCGGGAAGCTGAACAGGTCTAACTCAACACCGAGTTTTCTGTGGTCGCGCTTAGCCGCCTCCTCCAATCGGAGCTTGTAGGCGTCGAGCTCCTCGACCGTGGGCCAAGCTGTGCCATAGATTCTTTGTAGCTGTTTGTTTTGCTCGTTGCCACGCCAGTAGGCCGCGGCCGAGCGAAGAAGTGAAAAACTCTTGCCCACCATGCGGGTATTGGGCAGGTGAGGACCTCGACACAAATCCATCCACGCCGTTGTTCCATCTGGATTTAGATTTTCATAGACAGACAGTCCGCCTGCACCAACCTCTGCCGCTCCTTCGCCAACATCCTCAGACTTCAGGCCAATGAGCTCTAGCTTGTAGGGCTCATTTTTCATCAGCTCCCTGGCTTGTTGATCACTGACCTCGCGTCGAACGAAGCGCTGGGATTTTCCTACGAGTTCCTTCATTCGCTTTTCAATCTTCTTGAGATCTTCAGGCGTGAATGGGGTGTCAACATCAAAATCAAAGTAGAAGCCATCGGTGATTGGCGGCCCAATGCCTAGTTTTGCTTCATCGAACAGCTCTTGCACCGCCTGAGCCATCACGTGGGCTGTGGAATGGCGCAGAATGCTCAGACCGAGCTCACTTGATACGTGAACCCCCACTACCTCATCATCAGCCTGAAGCTGATAACTGAGGTCCATTGGTTCGCCGTTTACCTCTAGTGCAACAATTGAGCGATCCTCGAAGAGGTCGAATCCGGTGGCACCCTCACTTACCTGGTGAGTCTTTCCATCGAGCAGTATTTTCAAGTTGGCTCCTAACCCTGAATACTCTACAGATGTGGTTAGGTATGCCTTGCTAGCGGCTTGTTCAACACTTCGAAAGACTCATCCACATGCCTGAAAAAGAACGTGAGCTAGAGATCAGATTGAATTGGCTAAGGGCCGCTGTCCTTGGTGCCAATGACGGCATCGTTTCAATAGCGGGTGTTGTTATGGGCGTTGCTGCTGCGGGAGCAAGCAGCGAAACTGTTTTGATTGCTGGAATTGCGGCTGTTATTGCAGGCGCAATCTCGATGGGTGGCGGTGAGTACGTCAGCGTTAGCGCGCAGCGCGACAGCGAAATCTCTCACGGTAGAACCACATCTCAGATAAACGCGCGACCATGGTCAGCGGCCTGGAGTTCGTTCATTGCGTTCTCTGCTGGGGCGGTGTTACCCCTAATCGCCATAACCGGACCATGGGAACCGATTCGCATTCCTCTGACGGTGGGGGCTGTGATTGCGGCACTTGCGCTCACGGGATGGTGGGCTGCGTGGGCTGGTAGAGCATCAATCCCCAGATCGATCATCAGAAACGTAACAATTAGCGTTCTAACGATGGGATTTTCTTACCTAATTGGCTCTTTGCTGGGTGTGGCAATTCTCTAGAGCGCTAACCTAGAGTCTGTGCCAGAAATCCGTAAATATGACCTTGCCCTGATTGGTGGCGGCATCATGTCTGCAACTCTGGGCGTGCTGGTAAAACTGATTGCACCTGAAACAAAGATCATCATGTTCGAAAGATTGGATGAGCCTGGATTAGAGAGCTCGAATCCATGGAACAACGCCGGAACCGGCCATGCGGCACTTTGTGAGCTGAACTACATGCCGGATTCCAAGGATGGCTCCTTGCCAGACCCAACAAAAGCTATTGCAATCAACGAACAGTTCCAGGTCTCAAGACAGCTTTGGTCTTATCTGGTTAAGAAGAAGGTTCTTGGTGCACCTGGAACCTTCATTAGAACCGTCCCGCACATGACCTTCGTTCAGGGCGAAAAGGACGTTGACTATTTACGCAGGCGTTTCCAGGCACTTAAATCCCAGCCGCTTTTTGCCGGCATGGAGTTCACTGAGGAGCTTGAGAAGATTGCCCAGTGGACTCCGCTTATGGCGGCCGGTAGAGAATCTAGCGTTGTTGCCGCCACTCGAATTGAGCAGGGCACCGATGTCGACTACGGGACAATGACAAGGGACATGGTGGCTTGGTTGAAGGCTAATGGCGCCGAGGTCAGAACTGGAACTGAGATAAAGTCACTCCATCAATTCCCCGAGGGGCACTGGCAGCTCTGGCTAGGAAGAACTTCCGAAGATTTCTACCACGCCGACAAGGTGTTTGTTGGCGCTGGAGGCTGGGCTCTGAAGCTTCTGCAGTCCTCCGGCATCAAAGAGATCCAGGGCTATGGGACCTTCCCTGTCTCAGGTCACTTTTTGAGAACCGATAATCCTGCGCTAGTCAAAAAACACAGAGCAAAGGTTTATTCTCAGGCACAGGTTGGCGCTCCCCCAATGTCTGTTCCACACCTAGACACCAGAGTGGTTGACGGCAAGGAGTCACTGCTCTTTGGCCCCTTCGCAGGGCTGAATCCAAAGTTTCTCAAGCACGGTAGCGTGCTGGACCTTCCACTCTCGGTTAGGCCCAAGAACCTGGTTCCATACCTGAGCGTTGCGCTCAAGAACATTGACCTCGTTGTCTATCTCCTAAAAGAGGTTTCTAAGAGCCGAAAGAAGAAACTAGAGGCCCTCAGAGAGTTCGTTCCCGATGCAAAGGCCGAGGATTGGACTTACTACGAGGCTGGCCAGAGAGCCCAGGTAATCAAGCCCACCAAAAAGGGAGGCGAGCTGCAATTTGGCACCGAGGTGATCGCATCAAGTGACGGCTCCATAGCAGGACTATTAGGTGCCTCACCAGGTGCTTCGGTGAGCGTCAGCGTCATGTTGGATGTGATGCAACGACTGTATTCCGATCAGTTCTCAAGCTTCGCGCCTAGGTTCAAAGAGATGATTCCGAGTTTCGGACAAGGCCTGAATGCAAAGCCAGCGCTTGCTAAAAAGACACTCGCGGAAACTGCGAAGGTTCTAAAACTTAAGGCTTAACGTTTTTCGTCCCTGTCTTCTAAGAATTCAGTTCTGTCACGTTTGACATAGAACGAACAGCTGTCGCGACTGAGATCTGTTACTAGCCATGTTTTTAGTCGAGCGAGCTATCGGCTGAGACTGCGAAGCTCTGGTGGGCGATACTGGGTTCGAACCAGTGACCTCTTCCGTGTCAGGGAAGCGCGCTACCACTGCGCCAATCGCCCATTTGTGCTGCTGGAGGTGAAGACGGGATTCGAACCCGTGTACACGGCTTTGCAGGCCGCTGCCTCGCCTCTCGGCCACTCCACCGTTCAGGGGTTAATCCTGAGAGCGGATGACGAGACTCGAACTCGCGACCCCAACCTTGGCAAGGTTGTGCGCTACCAACTGCGCTACATCCGCACGCTCTCTTTCGAGAACTCTGAAATTATGCCACAAAACTTGGAACATTGTGAACAAGTGAAAGGCGGGAGGTTGCCCTCCCGCCTTTACGCCTTGCAATAAGGCCTAAGCCTTTGCTTCTACATCCTGGCCGAAGCTGTAAGCAGCCTCGCCGTGAACAACCAGGTCTACACCTGCGATTTCGTCCTCGCTCTTGACTCTGAAGCCAATGGTCTTCTCGATACCAAAACCAATGATCAGAGCAACAACGAAGCTGTAGATCAGAACACCGAAGGCTGCAATTGCTTGGACAATCAGCTGACCGAAGTCGCCACCGGTGAATAGACCCGTGTCGGTTGCGAAGAATCCTAGGAACAGAGTGCCGATCATGCCCGCAACCAAGTGGATACCGACAACATCAAGTGAGTCGTCGTAGCCGAGCTTGAACTTGAGGTCTACGGCCAAGGCAGCGGCAACACCGGCGATGACGCCGAGAACGAGTGCCCAGAACGGAGTGACATTTGCACAGGCAGGCGTGATTGCAACCAAACCTGAAACCGCACCCGAAGCTGCACCGATTGAAGTTGCCTTACCCTCTTTGAGCTTCTCGATGACTAACCAGCCAAGGATTGCTGCTGCGGTGGCACCAAGGGTGTTGACGGTGATTAGTCCGACGTTCTCCATGTTGTTTAGGAACTCAGCACCAACGTTGAATCCGAACCAGCCGAACCATAGAAGAGCTGCGCCAAGCATTACTAGCGGCACGTTGTGTGGCTGCATGATGCCCTTTGCGAAACCAAAGCGCTTGCCTAGAACAATTGCAAGTGCCAAAGCCGCGGCACCAGCGTTGATGTGAACAGCTGTTCCACCTGCGTAGTCAATTACCTCTGGCATGTTGAGCCAGGTGCCCAGCTCCATGATCCAGCCACCGCCCCAGACCCACGCTGCAACGGGGAAATAGGCAACGGTTGCAAAGATGCCGGCAAAGACGAGCCAAGCACCAAACTTGGCGCGGTCGGCAATAGCTCCGGAAATCAGAGCCACAGTGATGATTGCGAAGGTTGCTCCGAAGGCTGCACCAATAAGACCCTCATTGTCTAGACCCTCAAGACCGAAGTTGGCAAAAGGACTGCCTGAGAAATCGGTTGGTGAGGACACGGCGGACATGCTAAATCCGTAAAGGACCCACAGGACGCCGATTAGAGCCATTGAGCCAAAGCTCATCATCATCATGCTCACCACGGACTTGGCCTTGACCAAACCACCGTAGAAGAAAGCAAGACCTGGTGTCATTAGCAAAACCAAGGCGGTTGCCATCACCGCCCAAGCCAAAGAACCTGTATCCATTTGTATACCTCTCGTAAGTTTTCAAAATGGTGGCATTAGGACCACTAGTGAAGAGTTTGGGGATTCTCTGTTTCGTAAGGTGACACGTTGAGTTACAGCCGTGTTACAAAGTTTTCTTTGGTGAAGTGGTTAGTAGAGCTCGCAAAGAGCGCCAATTCTTGAAACAGCTCTGAGATATTTCTTTCTGTAGCCGCCTTCAATCATGGTTCTCGAGAAAACCTGAGTTGCACTGACGCTGCCCGAAGTTCTTAGCGGAATCTGCTGTTCATACATGCGATCAATAAAGGCAACAAATCTAAGGGCGGGCACCTGATCTTCCAGTTGATAGATTCCGTAAATGCCGATTGCACCTGCATTTTTCGCAAGTGCCCGATACTTCGTAGGGTGCAAAGTTGACAGATGTTTGAGCAGTTCATCAAAGTCATCCAGATAAGGATCTTGCTGGTAACTGATCCAGTCATCGAGTTCTGTCCTCTCAAGATTTCTAGATTCCGCATCGGAGTCTCGATGGCGATAGTCCTCACCATCAACGGAGATCATCAAAAAACGGTCCCCAAGCCCTTGAATCTCTCGCTTGAAGTCCTCTGCGGCGAATCTTCCCTGGCCCAGCGCGTTTGGAGGCGTGTTTGATGTTGCCGCGAATTTGGTGCCAGCCGCTTCTAGTTCCTTCAAGAATCTGGACATGATCATCGTGTCCCCGGGGTCATCAAGCTCAAACTCATCGATGCAAATCAATTGGTACTTGGAGAAGAGCTTTATCGCCTGGGCGAAGCCGAGATAACCAACTAGTGAGGTGTATTCGAGAAAACTGCCAAAGGCTTTTGTTCCGCTGAACTCATGCCAGATACTTGCCAAGAGGTGCGTCTTCCCAACACCAAAGCCGCCGTCTAGGTAAATACCAGGAGCACTTGAGCCCTTGCCAAACACCTTTCGGCCCTTGGTTACAAATTGTTTCGCTTGCTCTAGGGCCTTGGCCTGGCTTTCAAAATTGGGGTCCGGCCGATAATTCTCGAAGCGGGCCGAAGCAAATTCCGGTGGTGGGGTGAGCTGTCGCATAAGCTCTTCAGTGGAAAGTTCGGGAGAAAGTCCCACCAGGGAATTGGGTCCTTGTTGACCTTGTTCTTTCAACTTTGAACCCTTCGACGAACCACAAGTTTAGAAAAGAAACGGGAGCTAATGTCACAATCAGAAAAATTCGCGGAGTACGCCAATCCTGAAGTGCTTGTTTCAACCGACTGGCTGAAGGCAAATTCCGCAGACGTTGTGATCGTTGAGTCAAACGAGGACATTCTGCTTTACGACACCGGTCACATCCCGGGCGCGGTCAAGCTGGACTGGCACACCGAGCTAAATGATCCACTTACACGGGACTACGTAGACGGTCCTGGCTTTGCAAAGCTGATGGACCAAAAGGGCATCGGCCGAGACGACACAGTCGTTTTGTACGGGGATCGTTCAAACTGGTGGGCTACCTATGCTTTTTGGGTCTTCAAGCTCTTTGGCCACGAAGACG
This sequence comes from uncultured Aquiluna sp., assembly GCA_965661645.1. Lineage (GTDB taxonomy): Bacteria > Actinomycetota > Actinomycetes > Actinomycetales > Microbacteriaceae > Aquiluna. Next base: position 12,809 of record CBFIEQ010000017.1, on the reverse strand, counting down.
TAAAGCTGTTGGATGGTGGCCGAGCGAAGTGGATAGCCGATGGTGGAGAGCTAGCCAAAGATACTCCAAAGCCAATTGCGAAGAACTACCCAGTTGTAGAGCGCAAGGACGCTGAGATCCGCGCTTTCAGAGACGAGGTACGTCAGCACATCGGAAAGCCGCTGGTTGATGTTCGGTCTCCTCAGGAGTACAGCGGTGAGCGGCTTCACATGGCTGATTTTCCCAACGAGGGAGCCACCCGCGGTGGACACATTCCAACCGCGGCTTCTATTCCTTGGTCGAAGGCAGTTCAAGAGGATGAAACCTTTAGGCCGGTCGGCGAACTAGCTGAGCTTTACTTTTCCAACACTGGCTTTAACAAGGAGAGCGATTTCATCGCATATTGCCGAATTGGAGAGCGCTCGAGCCACACGTGGTTCGTCTTGAAATATCTCCTCGGCGTTGAAAACGTCAGAAACTACGATGGCTCATGGACCGAGTGGGGAAACCTCGTCGGCGCGCCAATTGTTACCGGTGAGGAACCAGGGACCCTGTCTTGATTCCTTCCGCAAACGAAGTGATAGAAGACTTCACGTTCGTTCCAGATTCCGAGCGCCTTCAACTGCTGCTTGAGTACTCGGAGGCACTGCCAGAGCTGGATGCCAGATTCGGTGAGAACCCCGAACTCATGGAACGTGTTGAGGAGTGCCAATCCCCCGTTTTTATTGCAGTTGAGGGTGATTCCGAGAGGGTAGACCTGTACTTCTCCGCCCCACGCGAAGCGCCGACGACCAGAGGGTTCGCATCAGTCCTGAACGCAGCTCTCAACGGCCAAAGCGCGAAGGACATCTTGGAGCTACCCGATGACTTTCCGAGTGACTTAGGCCTTGACAAGTTGATTTCACCACTGCGCGTGAGGGGCATGCGTGGGATGTTGGCAAGAATCAAGCGCAAAACACGTGAGCTCGTTGCCGATACTTCCCAGTAGCCTGACTGCCCTGCTTGAGCGTGCTCAGGTCACCACGTCGTTCGTTGTGGACGAGAAGGGTGAAGTTGCAAATTCGAGTGGGAACTCAAAGGGTATTGGGAATCAAACGGATCTTGAACTACTCCGTTCAATGCGCGCTTCGAGCGAAGTCGTTCTAACCAGCGGACTTACTGCTCGTCTGGAGCAGTATCGAATGCCTAGACATGCTGATTTGGCGATTTTTACAGCTCAGGGAGTGAGTCAGCTCGATCTCAAGCCACGCGCAGGTCAAAATCTGATCATACTTTCCCCTCCCATTGTGAATAGCTACCAAGAGTCATTGAGGGCGCTTAGAACTCGATACCAGAGAATTCACGTTGAGTTTGGGCCACGTGGTGCAGAGAGCCTACGGAAGGAAATCGACCTATTCGTCATCTCGTCTACCGTTCGCATAGGGATTCACAGCTTCTTGAAAGGTCTTCAACTGCAAGAAACTGAGAGTTTCGAGCTCCCAGAACTATTCGTAACGCTCGCAGTTGGGCGTGGCTAGGCCAGATTCAGCAAGACGCTGGGTATCTTTTTCGAGTGGAGCTGGACCTTACATCGGTAAATGACCCTTTCAAGGGCATGCTCGCGGGTCTTACCCAAATCGAATTACGCGATGAGATAACGCTGAGTCAAATACCTTCACCAAAAGGAATTGCTCCCGAGGCGCTGGCAATTTCGGCAGAGGTCAATCACGAAATCTCCTCTGACCACGGTGTCAGTCGACTGGTCTTTTGTCGTGACCCAGAGCAACCCGAGGGATGGAATTCGGACTTCCGCATCATTGGCTATGCAAAGAGCCCGGTGGAACTAGAAATGGCTCAGGACGACTACTCCGCCGCCTTAGCTTGGGAGTGGCTCAAGGACTCCTTGAGGGCTGCGGGGGCCAGTTTCGCATTCGAGGCTGGAACCACAACCACAGTGGTTTCTACCGGTCATGGAGCCCTAATCACCTCGCCCCAGCATGCCGAGCTAGAGATTAGAGCGTCTTGGGCGCCAACAAGTTTCGATCTATCTGCCCACCTGGTCGGATGGATTGATCTTCTTGCAATGATTTCGGGCTTACCACCAAGAGATTCAAATGTAGTGAGGCTTGGTTGAAGTTAGACAAGCCAAGACGGCAGACAGTCATGGTCGCCGAATCAGAAGCGGTCGAACAATTGGCAAAGTACCTCGCCCGCGATACTGGCTCAATTTCGATTGACGCGGAGCGCGCCAGTGGATTCCGATACTCCCAAAAGGCCTACCTCATTCAGATCTCGCTAAGAGACCAAGAGATTTTCATGGTCGATCCAATTGCGCTGGATGAAGAAGTGGTTGGTTGGCGTGAAAGGCTAGCCCCGGTATTGAACAGCCGAACCTGGATCCTGCACGCCGCCACGCAGGACCTCCCCTGCTTAGCAGAACTAGGTTTTGCCCCAAGCAAGATAATTGACACTGAACTTGGTGCGCGCCTGGCTGGCTTCGAGAGAGTGGGGCTTGGCTCGCTAGCCCTTGAGCTACTTGATCTTGAATTAGCTAAGGAGCACTCAGCTGCGGACTGGTCGATCAGGCCACTGTCTGAAGCGATGCTTGATTACGGCGCATTAGATGTCGACATATTGCATGAGTTATGGGATGCGGTCGAAACGACACTGTCAGATCAGAACAAGACCGAGTGGGCGATGCAGGAGTTTGAGCATTTGCTTCACTTCAAACCAAAAGCAATCCCTTCAGAGCCATGGCGAAATTTGCCTGGCCTGTCCAAAATCAAAGATGAGCAGAAGCTGAAAATTGCAGCCAGCCTTTGGCTAACCAGAGATGAGATAGCTCGGGATGAAGATCTTGCTCCAGGTCGACTGATCCCAGACCGCTCTCTAATGGCTGCCGTCGAACAAAAGCCTCGGAGTAAGCGTGAGCTTGCCAGCAATAAAGCATTCCAGGGGCGTGCCTCGAGAACACGTTTAGATGATTGGTGGCAAGCAATTGAACGGGCCCCGGGAATCCAAATTGCAGAGAATCCAGAGCGCGGAAACGGTATCCCTAACCATCGAAGCTGGGAGAAAAGATTTCCAGAAGCACACATCAGGCTAAACGTGGTTCGACCGCTGCTGGTTGAGCTGGCAAATGAATTCAAGGTACCGATCGAGAACCTCTTGACACCCGATTACCTCAGAAGAGTTATGTTTGAGCCCGCAGCCGACATTGCCTCACAACTATCGGAGCTCGGCGCAAGAAACTGGCAGATCGAGCTGGCGCTTCCGGTTATTTCAGCGGGCCTGATTCAAGCTCAGTCGTTGATTGATTTTCCAGAGGCTTAGCGTGTGGGAGCTTTGATCCCAACACCTGAGCGACTATGTCCCTCGCGATCGACTTTGCAGTCAGGCCAAGTCTTTCTAAGATTTCATCTCGCTCCGCGTGCTCCAAAAACTCGGCAGGAATTCCGACCTCATTAAGACCCGTGTCCACTTCGTTCTCACGAAGATCCTGACGCAATCTAGTGCCGAATCCGCCGACCCTGACGCCATCCTCGAGCGTTACAACCAGCCTGTGGTCGTCTGCCAAGCTAATTAGGTCCTTAGAAATCGGCAGCACCCATCTGGGGTCAACCACGGTTGCACCTATCCCTTGATCGGCTAGCATTTTGGCAACCTCAATGGCTGTCTGGGCAAAGCTACCAACCGCTACCAGCAGGACGTCCTTGCTTGGAGCCTGATAAAGGACATCTACCCCGCCAGGCAGTCTGTGGAGCGCTTCAATCGGCTGCGGAAGGCTACCTTTCGGGAATCTGACAACGCTTGGTGCATCTGTAATCGCAATCGCCTCGCGTAGCTCCTCTTGAAGTCGCGCCCCGTCGCGAGGCGCGGCAATGGCAATGCCCGGCACGACCTGCAAAATCGAAAGGTCCCAGACGCCATGGTGAGAAGCACCATCAGGACCGGTAATACCGGATCTATCGAGAACAAAAGTGACGCCAGCTTTGTGAAGAGCAACATCCATCAGAAGTTGATCAAATGCCCTGTTTAGAAAGGTTGCGTAAATGGCAACGACAGGATGCAGCCCGCCGTATGACATCCCGGCAGCGGCTGCAACTGCATGCTGCTCGGCTATACCGACATCAAAGACTCGATCTGGGTATTCGGCGGCAAATTTATGGAGACCAACGGGTATGAGCATTGCTCCAGTGATCCCTACGACCTTGTCGTTCTCTTTTGCAACCTCGACCATTTCATCTGCGAATAGACCAGTCCAAGATTGGGTTGAGCTCTTCTTGATTGGCAAGCCGCTTTCCGGGTCAATTTGCCCGACGGCGTGGAACTGATCTGCTTCGTCAGACAGAGCAGGGTTGTAGCCACGACCCTTTTGGGTGACAGCATGGACAATTACCGGAGCGTTGAGGCCCTTCGCTCTTTCAAGCGCCTCCTCCATGGCATGGAGGTCATGACCGTCAATTGGCCCGATGTATTGGATACCAAGGTTAGGGAAGATACCGCGTGGTGCACTTTGAGTGAAAATCGTGTGACCTGCAGCATGAATTGAATTGAAAAGCGAAAGCCCAGGCTTTCCGAAGAAACCAAAGACTCGCTTCGAAATTCGATAGCCTCTGCGATACCAAGCCTCAGTACGAATCGTGTTGAGTGTCTTAGCAAAGCCACCGATCGTCGGCGCATAAGAGCGACCATTGTCATTCACGACAATCACCAACTTGCGGTCATTGTCGTCGGTGATGTTGTTGAGCGCTTCCCAGGACATTCCTCCAGTGAGAGCGCCGTCGCCGATCACTGCGACAACATGCCTATCTCGCTGCCCCGTGGCACCGAAGGCCCTAGAGATACCGTCTGCCCAAGACAACGAGGACGAGGCATGAGAAGACTCGACGATGTCGTGCTCAGACTCCGAGCGCTGCGGGTAGCCAGCGATGCCGTTCTTCTTGCGCAGGCTAGACAGGTCCTTACGGCCGGTCAGCAGCTTGTGGACATAGCTTTGGTGTCCAGTGTCAAATACGATGGCGTCTTTAGGTGAGTCGAACACTCTGTGCAGAGCAACCGTTATCTCAACAACCCCAAGATTTGGGCCGAGGTGACCGCCGGTCTTTGAGACGGAATCAATTAGGTAGTCGCGAATTTCCTGGCAAAGCTCTACTAGCTCTTCACGATTCAGTTTGTCTAAATCTCTTGGTGCAGCGATGCCCTCTAAAAACTTCACGTCAAATCTAAACTCGAAAGCCTTAGGAAACCTTCCTAGGCCACCAAGCTCCTGAGAACGTACTGCAGAATTCCGCCGTTGCGGTAATAATCTGCTTCACCTGGGGTGTCAATGCGAACCACGGCGTCAAATTCGATGACGCTCTTACCTGATGGTGAATGTGAGGTTGGCTTGGCTATGACTTTTACGCTCTTTGGAGTTACGCCCTCGTTCAGCTTTTCAATGCCAATGAAGTCAAACTCCTCCGTGCCATCTAACCCAAGCGAGTCAGCATTCTGCCCTTTGGGGTACTGGAGCGGCAATACGCCCATTCCGATTAGGTTGCTGCGGTGAATGCGCTCGAAACTCTCTGCAATCACGACCTTGATACCAAGCAGGCTGGTGCCCTTTGCCGCCCAGTCGCGCGATGAACCAGATCCGTACTCCTTGCCGGCCAATGCAACCAAAGGAGTTCCCTGCGCGCCGTAAGCCTCTGACGCATCGAAGATGAAACTTTGGGGGCCCTCGGCCTTTGTAAAGTCTCTGGTGTAGCTGCCTTCGACGTCATTTAGTAGCTGATTGCGCAGACGAATGTTTGCAAACGTTCCGCGGATCATCACCTCGTGATTGCCCCTGCGAGAACCATATGAGTTGAAGTCAACCCTCGATACTCCGCGATCTGACAAATACTTGCCAGCAGGTGAGTCTGCCTTGATCGAACCAGCCGGTGAGATGTGGTCTGTAGTGACCGAATCCCCCAGTTTTACGAGCACCCTTGCACCTGAGACATCGGTGACTGGGCTGGTCTCAAGCCTCATTCCCTCGAAGTAGGGAGGACGCTTCACATAGGTGGAATTCTCGTCCCACTCAAAGATTGCACCCTCGGGTGTTGGTAGTGACTTCCAGCGCTCATCACCCTCGAACACACTTGCATATTGGGTTGTGAACATGTCTGAATTGATTGAGGAGTCAATCGTGCTTTGGACTTCCTCAGGTGTCGGCCAAATGTCCGCCAAGAAAACATCGGATCCGCTTTGGTCTCGACCAAGCGGTTCATTCTCAAAGTCGAAATCCATGGTTCCCGCGAGCGAATATGCGATTACCAAAGGAGGTGATGCCAGATAATTCATCTTCACGTCTGGGTTGATGCGACCCTCGAAGTTTCTGTTACCAGACAATACAGCCGTAACTGCCAGGTCGTTTTCGTTGATTGCCTCAGAGATTTCAGGTGCCAAAGGTCCTGAGTTTCCAATACAAGTTGTGCAGCCGTAGCCAACGAGTTGGAAGCCAAGTTCATCAAGGGACTTAGTTAGGCCAGCCTTTTCGTAGTACTCAGTCACTACTTTTGAGCCGGGCGCAAGTGAGGTCTTTACCCATGGCTTGGCCTTCAAGCCTTTCTCAACTGCGTTCTTCGCCAGTAGTCCAGCAGCAAGCATGACGGATGGGTTTGAGGTGTTGGTGCATGATGTGATCGAAGCAATCGTTACCGCGCCGTGGTCAATTTCAAAGTCCTTGCCCTTGACCTTGGCCGGAGCACTCATTGCGCTCGAGTAATTCTTCAAATCACGCTCAAAGCTTGACTTTGATGCACTCAGCTCAATTCGGTCCTGTGGTCGCTTCGGTCCAGCAATCGAAGGTACGACTGTTGAAAGGTCCAACTCCAGATACTCAGAGAAGACCGGCTCAACGCTTGGGTCATGCCAAAGCCCCTGCGCCTTTGTGTAGGCCTCGACCAGGTCAACCTGCTCCTGGGATCTGCCTGTGATGCGAAGGTAGTCCAGCGTGATCTCATCGATCGGGAAGATTGCAACTGTGGAGCCGAACTCTGGAGACATATTTCCAATGGTTGCCCTGTTAGCCAGCGGGACCTTAGAGACTCCGGTGCCGTAGAACTCAACGAACTTTCCGACAACCCCGTGCTTGCGAAGCATCTCAGTAATTGTCAGCACGACGTCCGTAGCGGTTGCTCCGGTTGGTATGTCGCCAGTTAGCTTGAATCCAACAACTCGAGGGATAAGCATCGACACGGGCTGGCCCAACATGGCAGCCTCAGCTTCGATTCCACCCACTCCCCAACCTAGAACACCCAGACCGTTCACCATCGTTGTGTGAGAGTCAGTACCGACACAGGAGTCTGGGTAGGCAACTAGCTCACCGTCTTGCTCCTTCACCATGACAGTTCGGGCCAAGTATTCAATGTTGACCTGGTGGACAATGCCAGTTCCTGGTGGAACCACCTTGAAGTTGTCAAAAGCAGTCTGTCCCCAACGTAGGAATTGGTACCGCTCCCCGTTTCGCTGGTATTCATACTCAACGTTTCGCTCTGCTGCATCAGTAGTGCCGGCGACGTCAATGACAACGGAGTGGTCGATCACCATTTCCGCAGGAGCAAGTGGATTAATTTGCTGTGGGTCTCCACCAAGCTCCTTTACTGCCTCACGCATGGTTGCAAGATCCACGATGCAGGGAACTCCAGTGAAGTCCTGCATTATCACGCGTGCTGGAGAAAACTGAATCTCTGTGTCTGGCTCTGCACTGGGATCCCAGTTGATTAAGGCCTTTGCGTGGGCTTCTGTGACATTGGCACCATCTTCAGTGCGAAGCATGTTCTCAAGCAAAATCTTCAGACTGTATGGCAGCTTCTCTACACCGAGGTTGGCCATACTGAAGTAGCTGTAAGTTTTGTTGCCAACAGAGAGCTTGCTGGCTTTTTCGAAGTTGTTGGACATTTGATTCCCTCCAGGTAACCCCTCTAATCTACCCGAAATTATCTTGCTGATATCCTCTTCAAGAGCACCCAGGTGAGAGCTAGAAGACCCGCATACAGTGGCGCACCCATGAAGGCTCTGGCCAGCGCTAGTGCTTCAACGGCGCCAGAGAAATACAACGGCAATTGAACAGCCAATCGGGTGCCAAAGAATCCAACCCATATCAGGGTCACCAATCTAAAACGTCGATAGCTGATTCGGTCTTCTCGCCAGCCACCCATCCCGAACAGCAGTTGTCCGACATAACCCAAGATTGGCCTTCGAATCAAAACTGAGACCAGCAGCACAGAGCCGTAAACGGCATTTGTGATAAATCCAGGCACAAAGTAATCCGCTGCCTGACCACCATCCCTCAGCGCTAAGAAAGCGGCAAGCGCAATTGCCAACCCACCAATAAGAGCCTGAGTAATGGACTTACGCTGCAGCAGCCGGACAGAGATGAAAATCAATGAACTTCCTGCTGCCAACCCAACCGCAATCCAGGCCTCACTAAACAGCGCGTAGCTGAGCGAAAAAAGGGTCGCCGGCAATACTGCCTCCAAGATCCCCAGTGGTCCACCAATGCTTTCCAAAAGTGACTTGCGATTCAGCTGGTAGCCGTTCTCAGTGCTCTCCAAGCCGAGTCTTTTGGCGACGTTCTCTTGATTACTCATTTGCCTGGACTGGGAGTCTTAGCGGAAGCAGTTCACCAGGAGGCATCGCAATGTCGCCGCGGCTCACGGCAGTGGAGCGAAAAACCTCGACCAACTTGGCGTAGTGGTAATCGTCGAGTCCCGGAGAGTTGATAACCCCTCGCAAAAACCATCTCGGCCCGTCTACCCCAAGGAATCGACTGTGGCGTAGCTCCTTTGAACCATTTGCCTCAACCGACATAGATGCATGCAGCTCTAATCCCAAAAGCCCCTGGTGCCTCGATGATGTTCCTCCCTGCGATGCGAGGCTAGATTCAATAGCCGCCAGGGTGTCAAGCCAAAGCCCGGAGGTTTTACTCGCCGAGAACGCCTGCAGCTGCAAGCGATGTCCCGCCAGTTCTAAAGTGAGCGCGACAACTTTCTTACTCGCGTCGTCAACTTCAGCGCGAATTTGCAGATCGGGCCTTGGGGCGATTCGAATGGAGCCGAAATCCAAGTACGGAGTCAATAGCCCTATCTCGTCAACATCGAAAGGACCAACATCCGCGCGATCGGCAGGGGCAGTCTTAGTCATCTACTTCTTCCCAGAGGATCCGAAGCCAGTCTCGCCCCTGGATGAATCCGGAAGGGTTTGTACTGGCACGAAGCGGGCGATCTCAACCTTTTGAAAAACCAGCTGTGCGATGCGATCGCCAGCTTCAATTTGGAAATCTTCATTTGATGTGTTCAGCAATGGCACCATAATCTCACCCCGATATCCAGCATCAATGGTCCCTGGTGCATTCAAAACAGTTATTCCGTGCTTAACGGCCAGGCCGGAGCGCGGGTGGACAAGTCCGACATATCCATCAGGCATCGCTATTTTCACTCCGGTTCTAACTAGTGCCCGTTGGCCGGCAGGAAGAGTGAGCTTGTCAAAGCTCCTCAAATCAGCTCCGGCATCGCCGGGCTTCGCGTAACTTGGCTCGAAGCCGGGTTCGGAAATTATCAAGACCTCAAAATACACCCCTTGAGCGTAATCTATTCGAGTGGACAATCTCATTTTTTCCGAACGACTAACCCCAAGTGTGGGGACAGTCTTTGCGCTTTTACTCTCATCCCCAATGGTTTTACTTGCCGCGTTACCCTTCGACCAAGCCCTCGCTGCCGTTCTGGCAACATCTGTTCCAAGCGCGCTGATAGCTGCGGCGTTTTTATTGTCGCCAAAGATTGCATTGTCCAAGGAGATGCTCTTCGTGGGCAAAATGCGAGTACCTGTTAGTGCTCTTGGAGCAGCTCAGTACTTTGAGGGTGACGAAGCTAGCCGTGAGAGAGGGCCAGGCCTTAGCCCAGGTTCGCAAAGGCTGTTTCGTGGCGACATCAGCTCGGTGGTGAAAGTAATGATTGTGGATCAAAACGACCCAACGGAATACCTGTTATTTTCTTCCAGAAAAGGTGCGGAGCTAGTTAGCGCACTCGATGCACACAGGGCCCAGCTTGGTCTTTGAGGCCAATTGGGACTGGGGTTTTACCAAGAAGCACTGAACACAGGTGAACTCGTTCTCTTGAATTGGTAGAACTACTACCTCTAGTTCTTCATTGACAACATCAGGAATTGTGAAACCGTCTGCATTGTCACCGTCATCATCGCTGATAGTTGGCTTCGCAGGGATACGCTCCTTGATCGCATCAAGGGATTCGGTGTCGTCATCGTTCTTGCGCTGGGCATCGTAATCAGTTGCCATAACGTGCGCCTTCCTGTTGCTCCATCGGCGTGAACTATGCCTTAGCAATGCGAAATTTGCAAGTAAGGCTCGCCGATTACCCGATTAGTTCCAGCAAACTCACCGCCCGAAATACCCACTCTTTGGCCTCAAAGATGCCAAACTTCCAAAAAAGGAGCCAGGACTATGGAACTTAAGTTTGTGGCAAGGCAGAGTGATTACCTGCTTGTTGAAGCGGAGGACGGCAGCTCCCATCGCATTCTGATAGACGACCAACTAAAAGATGCGATCCGAAACACTCAAGAGATTAAGACCAGTGGCATTGTCCCAAAGGATGTCCAAAACAAACTTCGAAGCGGACTCAGCGTTGAGGAAATCGCACAGGAGCTTGGCGTCAGCGAGTCTGCCGTTGAGCCATTTGCCGCACCAATCCTTGACGAGATTCGCTTTGTCCTCCAATCCGCTTTGAGCACATTGGTATCAGACGGACAAAACATGCGAACCCTTGAGGACCTAGTGCTTCATTCCCAGCCAGAGTCCGTATTCAGCGCCCACAGAGCAGATGTTGGCTGGATCATTTCTGCAAAGGGTGGCCACAGCTACACCTGGCAGTATGACCCGAGATCAAAGCTCCTTGAGCCAACAAGTGAAGCGGCAAGGAAACTCGGTAGCCTTCACAGCGCTCGAGATGTAGTAACTCAGACAGTGCCAGTGCGCACTGAGGAGACCACGGTGACAAGATCCGCTGAAACCGCTGAAGCGACCCAAGAGAACACTACCGAGAACCAAACCAGTGCATCCGTTCACGATTTGGTTCAAGAGCTTCGCTCAAGAAGAAGCGCCAAGCAAGAAGAACTAAAACCTTCAAGCGCTAAGGGAAGAGCGTCACTGCCATCATGGGACGAGATAGTCTCAGGCGCCCACCTCGACCCAGAAGACTAAAAGCCAAATTTGAAGAGCGGAATACGAGTTTCCGCCGGCGAGAGTGCTCCGTGGTGAGAGATCATTTCAAAACTCCTCGCCTTGAAGTATTGGCTGTGAAACAAGGTGTAGTTGGACTTAGCCAAGAGCATTAGCTCTGGGAGCCTTGCTTTTGCCTCATGGCCAATTGGACCGAACCAACCAGCAGCAATGGCCGATTGCGTGCTCACCGCATCAAAGGCATACGAGACCGGCTGCAGGTCACTCACAACTTGGTCAATTGAACTTGGATCATCGAGATAGACAAATCCGGCTCTGGTGTCTCCCCCATAAAACTCGGTGTGACCAGAGGATTCCAGGTAGTCATCCAATATCAACTGCTTCTCTTTCGTGGTCTCGACCATGCCGTGATCTGCAGTGATGATTAGACCGCAGTCCTTCGGCAGTCTCGAGACAAAGCTTCTCACCAATGCATCCAAATCTTCCAGCATCGTCGCGTAACCCGACGAGGTCCAGCCGTTTTTATGGCCGTATTTGTCGAGCTCTGGGAGATAGATGTAACTAATTGACTGCTCGGGTTTGGAAAGAATTTCAAGGGCTGTGCTGAATCGATCTGACCAGCTCTCAGCGGCGTGATATTGAGCGCCGCGCATAGTGGCCAAAGTGTACGGAGTGTTTCTGTATTCACTTGCACCCACCACGTTTGCAGCGATTCCCAGCTCCACTGCTTGCTGAGCGATAGTTGAGTGCGGCTGCCAGACCAGTGGATCGGTTCTCTCGCTCCAGCCAACCAGTAGGTTCATGCGCTCATCGTGAAACCTGTCCCAAACCAGATGTCCGATAAGTCCGTGCTCCCCCGGCAGAAGGCCCGTACTGAACGAGCCAATGTTTACTGTTGTGGTTGCTGGGAATGCTGAGTGAGTAATGGTTGAGTTATTGAGCAGTGAATTTAGCCATGGTGCGTGACCCGCTCGCTGTTTGATCTGCTCGACTCCCAAGCCGTCTACAAGAATGACGGCGACCTTTTTCCTTGCAGGCAAGTTCAGTGGGTTTGGCTTACCGAGACTAGACAGCAACGCAGATGAGAACACGTGACGAATGGTGCCTAAAGCTTTGGGATGTGAAGGTAAAGTCATTGGCACCCCACAAGTTTTGCACAGCTAGGAACCATGACCGACAATCAAGAGCGAATAGTTGACATTGACGTCGCCAAGGAAATGCGGGAATCATTCCTTGAATACAGCTACTCCGTAATTTACTCGAGAGCATTGCCCGATGCGCGAGATGGTCTCAAGCCTGTGCAACGCCGGATCGTCTACCAAATGGGCGAGATGGGACTTCGCCCCGACCGAGGCCACGTAAAGTCTGCTCGCGTCACAGGTGAAGTAATGGGCAAGCTGCACCCTCACGGTGATGGTGCTATCTATGACGCACTGGTGAGGATGTCACAGTCATTTAGCCTCAGAGTCCCACTGATTGATGGGCATGGTAACTTTGGCTCCCTTGACGATGGACCAGCTGCCGCTAGATACACCGAGGCCCGATTGACCAAGGCAGCGCTACTGCTCAATGAATCCTTGGATGAGGATGTTGTCGACTTTGCTCCAAATTACGATGCACAACTACTTGA
>CBFIEQ010000016.1:0-22289 GCA_965661645.1 uncultured Aquiluna sp. | reverse complement strand
TCATAGATAGGGAGGTTCACGCCGTCAACAGCCAAGCTGCTTCCGTAGTGGACACTCATGTCCTTGAGCGAGAAGACCTCGTTCTTTGCTGCTTGTTCCATTTTTCCTACCAGGTTCTCTCGAAGCGGGCTCGCAGCCAAACTGCGATTGAGTTGATAAAGAAGAGCACAACGAGCATTACTAGAACGCCAGCTGCGGCAAGTGTGTGGAATTCTTCCTGTGGCCGACCTGCGTAGCTGTAGATCATTACCGGCAGCGCGGAGTAGCCGCCGTCCCAGAAGTTCGGGTCGAAGGTCACGAAGGTTGCAGCACCAACTAGTAGCAGCGGGGCAGCCTCACCAATCGCACGAGCCACAGCCAAGATCACGCCGGTGAGCATGCCAGGAGCAGCCGATGGCAACACCATCTTCCAAACTGCTTGCCATCTGGTTGCACCCAGGGCCAACGCTCCATCTAGAAGGGAGGATGGAACGGCTCTGATTGCCTCACGAGAGGCCAAGATCACTGTTGGTAGCACCAAAATTGCGATGGTCATTGAGCCTGCAGCAACCACGAAGCCAAGATCGAAGATGCCTCGCACGATGAAAGCCAGACCGAGGATTCCGAACACGATTGATGGCACACCTGCCAGGTTTTGAATGTTCAGCTCAATAAGTCTGTTATACCAACGGGTTCGGTTCGCGAAGAGCTCAAGATAGGTGGCGGCACTGATACCCAGCGGAACGATGATTGCGATAACGCCAGAAATCAACTGAATGGTTCCCAAGATTGCAGGTCGATATCCCGCCTCTTCCGGGCGGAATGAGGATGGGTTGTTTAGGAACAAGCCAGGGTTTACACGCTGCCCACCCTCAACTACGGCCCAGGCAATGATCGAGAAAATCATGATTAGTGCAATACCTAAGGCGGAGAGGAGAACAAGGCGGAACGCCACACCTTGGACCTCAGCCTTGGTATTGGAGCCTTTGTAGATGCTGTTGGTCACCGCAGCAGCGGTGGCCGCTGCCTTCGAGGCTCTTGATGGAATGCTCTGAGCCATTAGTCATACACCTCACGGAACTTGTTCACGAATCGGATGGCAATCATGTTCATAGTGAGAGTCATCAGGAACAGGAGTGACCCAACAGCAAAAATTGAGTAGTAGTCAATTGTTCCGGTTGCAATCTCACCAGTTGCACGAGATGCGATGAATGCGGTCATGGCTCCGGCAGGCTCTGTAAAGCCAATCTTTAGCTGAGGTGAGCCGCCTCCGGCAACCAAGAGGACCACCATCGTCTCACCGATTGATCGGGACGCCCCCAGAACAAATGAAGCCACAATGCCGGATATGGCGGCCGGAATGACTACTTTTACCGCAACTCGCATCTTGGAGGCACCGAGAGCATAAGCCCCTTCACGAAGTGCGAGGGGTACCGAACGCATAGCGTCGTCACTCACCGATGCGATGAGGGGAATGATGATGATTCCAACCGTGATACCAGCAACACCGATTGAGAATGGGCTGGTCCACTCAAGCCAAGGAGTTAGCTCCTGGATCAGAGGCTTGAACCAAAAGACTGCAAACAATCCGGTTGCAACGGTTGGGAGCCCCTCGAGTACCTCAAGAACTGGCTTGATGGTCTTGCGAACCTTGCTCGAGGCATACTCCGAAAGATAAATAGCTGCACCTAGACCTAGCGGAATGCCAACTAGAAGTGCATAGAAAACAACTTGCAGGGTTCCGGCTACCAGCGGCAAGACACCGAATGAAGCGTCTGCGAAGGATGGGGCCCAGAGGGTGCCGGTTAGAAATGACCAGGGGTCGACGTATTCGAAGAAGCCTGGCAGTGGTGCGAAGAGTGAGATGACGATGGCGATAGTGACGCCGACCGAGATGGCTGCTGCACTAAAGAGCAGACCAATGATGATCTTTTCCCCGTATCGGGGGCTCGGTGCCCGAAGCGAGTTCTTCTCAGAACTGCTTCGGGCACCTTGGATTGATGAGCTCATTGATTTCTCTCCTAAACCATCAATCCGTTAGCTTTATCCGACTTTACTACTTATCCAATCAGCGAAGCGATCTTGTCAAGCGCCTCGGTCTGCTGTGCAGGAGTTAGTCCTACATAACCAGCGGTGGTGTTGATAAGTGTGGTCTCGTTCACTAGGAACTCAGCGAATGCTAGAACCTCTGGACGAGCTAGAGCGGTGTTTGAGAAGTAGGTGAACAGACCGCGGCCTAGTGGTGCGTAGCTTAGGTTCTGAACGTTCTCAAGGGTTGGAGCGATGCAGCCCGCGCCGCCGTCAACCTCAAGAGCCTTCACGTTGTCTAGGTTCTCCTGGTAGTAGGAGTAAGGGATGAAGGCCATTGCGCCAAGACCACCGGTTACACCCTGAACAGCCAGAAGGTCGTCCTCACCAATGTTGATGTAGTCGTTACGGATGTTTCCAGACTCACCATTGATCTCCTCGGTAAAGAAGTCGAAGGTACCGGAGTCGGTTCCTGGACCGTATAGCTGGAAGTCGATGTCAGAAATGTCAGCTGGGAAGCCGTCAACGTCGCCCCACTTCATGATGCTGCCAGAAGCATCTGAGTTCCAGATGGTCGCAAGCTGCTCGGTGGTGATGCACTGTAGTGGGTTGTCCTTGTTTACAACAACGGATAGTGCGTCGTTAGCAACGGTTACGAAGTCGTAGTTGATGCCATTGGTCTGGCATAGCTCTTCCTCAGACTCCTTGATGTAACGAGAAGCGTTTGAAGCATCGGTCTCACCGTTGCAGAACTTCTCGAAGCCACCACCGGTGCCGGAGATGTTTACAGACACGCGGACGCCTGGGTTGACCTCCATGAATAGCTCAGCGGCTACCTCAGAAGCTGGACCAACGGTAGAAGAACCGTCGACGACGATTGAGCCTGATAGCGCCTCTACGGTCTCAGTGGTCTCGGTGCCGTCAGATGCGGTTACGGTTACGGTTGCTGCAGGCTCTGATTCTGCTGCACAGCCTGCCAGTACTAGAACAGAAGCCGACATTACTGCGGCTACTGAAAGTAGTTTCTTGTTCAAGATAAGTCTCCTCGTGAGATTTCAAAAGGCAGACTGCCTGCCTCGGGGAACACTCTCCAGAGCCGAGCTAACTTTGCCGTATTAATTAGGTGAACGGCAAGCAAACAAATTCGCTAGATCTGTAAAACGTGAGCGTCTTGGCTGATTCGCTCAATGGAAACCACTCGTGGTTTTTTCTCAACGCTGAGGCGAATCACGATGAATGCTCCAGGGTCGAGTGTCGAAGCCTCTGCAATAGCTGGGCGGAGGTCAACCTTTGCATGTTGAGCAATGGCATCTAAAACCTTTGGCAATGAGGGACGGTGAGTGCAAATCAAAGTCGACTCTGTGCTCTCAAAGATGTCCTCGATCAGGCGCTTTGCTTTCTTCGGATTCTTTTCGGCCGAATATTCGCTTAGTTGAGAGCGCTCTAAAAGCTGGCGGTGGGTTGCTTTGGCATAGGGCAAGACGGTGTCCTTACAACGCTTCCAGGGGCTGGTGATCAATTTCTTGGGCCCATAGGACGCAAGTTGAACCACCAGGCGATAGGCCTGCTGCTCTCCCTTTGGAAGTAGTGGCCTGGTTTTTTCACCCTTTGGCCAGTCAGATCTGGGGGTGGCCTTTGCGTGGCGCAAAACGATTAGCGCCCGGGTTTCTAGCTCGTTTTCTTTCGCGAGTTCGAGCACTTCCTTGAGGAGGGCCTTGTCGTGGGCATAGCTCAATAATTTGAGTGCACTCTTCGCATCGTGCCACTCGACTTTAGAGATCTCAGCATTTGGCTTGAAGGTGGATTTTCGAACGGCTTTTTCGGTGACTTTGGAGGCCCAGTAGTGCACCTCTTTGTCATCACCGTTTGTGAGCTCGTAGTTGATGGTCGAGATTTTTCTACCGAGCTTGATTTTGATGCCAATTTCTTCGAGAGTCTCTCGAACCGCTGTCTCGCAGAGCTCTTCACCTGGATCTTGCTTGCCTTTGGCAAAGCCCCAGTCGTTGTATTTTTCGCGATGCACCAGTGCAAAGAGGATCTCTCCCTTTACCTCTCGCCAGCAGATGACGCCGGCTGCGAAAACTGTCACTACCTACTCCGCTTTTTTCTCAACGTGCGAGCCATCTGCTCGTCCTGCATGTCTAGCAGTTTTTCGCCGGTAGGGGAAAGGGTTTCTCTGGACCAAACACCCGAGGAATCCAATTCCCAAACCGAGACATCATCGCTCATCGCAAGTTCGAATAGTTCGTGCAGCTCTTTGAGCTGGTCGGTTTGTGTGATCTTCACGAGTGCTTCGACTCTGCGGTCTAGGTTTCGGTGCATCATGTCGGCTGAGCCAATGAAGACATCGGGATCCCCGCCGTTAGCAAATGAGAAGATTCGGCTGTGCTCTAAGTAGCGACCCAAGATTGAGTGCACCTTGACTGTGTCGGATAGCCCAGGCACACCTGGCTTCAGAGCACACATGCCCCTTACCAAAATGTCAATCGGGACACCTGCCATCGATGCAAAGTAGAGCTCGTCGATGATTTGCTCGTCAACCAGTGAGTTCATCTTGAATCGAATTCTTGCTGGCCGACCGGCTAGCTGGTGCTCAATCTCGCGCTGAATGCGCATAGTGAGGCCTTCGCGAACCCCGACTGGTGAAGTCAGCAGCGATTTGAACTGTGGTTCGGATGCATAGCCAGAGAGCTGGTTGAACAGCTTGGTTAGGTCTTCTCCAACATTCTCACGAGCCGTTAGTAGACCAAGGTCTTCGTAGTACCTGGCGGTCTTTGGGTTGTAATTGCCTGTGCCGACGTGGCAGTAGCGCTTTAGTTGCGAGCCCTCTTGGCGAATAACTAGCGAAAGCTTGCAGTGGGTCTTTAGCCCAACTAGGCCATAGACAACGTGGACCCCGGCAGCCTCGAGCTTTCTCGCCCATCCGATGTTGTTTTGCTCGTCGAACCTTGCCTTGATTTCGACCAGCGCTAGAACCTGCTTGCCCGCTTCAGCGGCATCGATCAGCGCATCAACTATTGGCGAGTCTCCCGAGGTCCGATAGAGGGTTTGCTTAATTGCAAGTACTTGAGGATCGTTTGCCGCCTGCTCCAAAAATGCCTGGACACTGGTGGCAAATGACTCATAGGGGTGGTGAACCAGAACCTCGCGCTCTCGCAGCGAGGCAAAGATGTCTGCCGCCTCATCCTCATCGGCCTCGAGGTATCGATTAGTTGTTATTGCGTGCGGCTCGAAGCGCAGCTCTGGAATTGGCAGAAACGCGAGTGCACTCAGGCTCTTTAGATCTAGTGGCTCTGGCAGGTGGAAAACGTCGTAGTCCTTGACGCTCAGCTCACGCTGTAAAAGCTCGAGCACCTGCGGGTCGATGTCCTCTGCAACTTCTAGTCTGACCGGAGGGCCAAATCGTCGTCTGAGCAGCTCTTTTTCGAGTTGCACCAAGAGGTTCTCACCCTCGTCCTCGTCAACCTCGAGGTCCTCGTTGCGGGTAACGCGGAAGGTGTGGTGCTGCAAAACCTCCATACCTGGAAATAGTTCATTGATGAACTCGCCCATCACATCTTCTAATGGCACGTACCTGGTGGTTTCACCTGACACCTCAACAAAGCGTGGCAAAAGTGGTGGGACCTTCACTCTCGCAAAGTGCTGACCTCCGGTCTTGGGGTTTCTAAGCACCACCGCCAGGTTCAGCGAAAGCCCCGAGATATAGGGGAACGGGTGCGCAGGGTCCACGGCAAGTGGGGTTAGAACTGGGAAAACTTGATTTAGGAAGTAGTCCTTGAGCTGGGCTTTTTCTTCGTCATTGAGGGTGGACCAGTGAACGATTTGAATTCCGTGGCTACCAAGCGAACTCGAGATTTCTCCGGCGAAAAGGTTTGCGTGGCGCTCCTGAAGGTCTCTAGTTCGCTCAGATATCTGACCAAGCACTTCTTGAGGAGATAGTCCAGATGCGGACTGAGTTGCGATACCGGTTGCAATTCGGCGCTTCAGTGAGGCAACTCGAACCATGAAAAACTCATCTAGGTTCGAGGCAAAGATGCTTAGAAAGTTAACGCGCTCCAAAAGCGGGATAGAAGAGTCTTCGGCCAGCTCCAGAACCCGCTGGTTGAAATCCAGCCAGCTGAGTTCGCGATCCAAGAACCTGTCAGCGGGCAAGTTAGGTTGCGTCTCGGGCAGGAAAATGACCTGGGTTTCTTCTGACATGGGCTCAATCATTCCACTTACGGGTTACCTGTGGGTGAACTATTTTTCTCTTAGGCGTGGACTTCGAGGCGGTAGCCAACATTTCGCACGGTGCCGATTATCGACTCGTGCTCTCCGAGCTTGGCTCGAAGTCTTCGAATGTGAACATCAACGGTTCTGGTGCCACCAAAGTAGTCGTAACCCCAAACCTCACTCAGAAGCTGCTCTCTTGAGAACACTCGCCCGGGGTTTTCGTTCAGATAGCGAAGCAGTTCAAACTCTTTGAAGGTTAGATCCAATGACCTCCCTCCAATTTTTGCGCTGTAGCTGTCAAGATCAATCACCAGTCCAGTGTCAATCTTTTCTTGGATTACAGCAGCTTCCTTGCCCGCTAACAGCAACCTGACTCTCACGTCAACTTCCGCCAGCGACGCACTGTCCAAAATAAAGTCTGTCGCGCCCCACTCGGCATTCACAGCTGCCAGCACGCCCTCTGAAACAACCAGCAACAGCGGCTTAGACCACTGGGCTGCTTGGATAATGCGCCCAACGCTCTTTGCGCCGAGAACATTTTGTCTGGCATCCAATACGACTAAGTCATGGCGCGGGGCATCCGAGAGGTCCTGTGGATCAAAACCAATGATGTTTAGTTGGTGACCAAGGATTTCAAGCGGCGGTAAGGGGTTCAGGCGCTCAGCGGAGATGCACAACACCACAGCCATAATCGCCCTTCCGCCTAGTGAAATGATAGTGCGCAGGAAATACGGTCGCTAAAGTTTAGGTGTGAGCAAGCAGTGGCTGCAGATTGTTGTGATTTGGGTGGCAACCCTGGTTTTCGGGATTCTGGCTCTGGTCAATTTCTCCGGTGATGCCCTCTATACCGTTTTCGCTGCAATCGCGGCATCAGCCATTGCTCTGGTTAGCATCGAACATCTGATTTCGGCTAAGGCCAAAGACACAATTCGTCAGCAGGTGTACGTTTCAGCAGGGACGATGGCGATTCTTGGTAGCCTGACTCTTGTCAGCTTTGCGGGTTAGGATTTAGACATGCTTTTGGCAATCGAACTGTTTTTTATCGGCCTTTTGATTTTGGCCGTTTTGGCGATCGGTGGCATCTCTGCCCTGGTTCTTTTCAAGCTCTTCAAAGGCCAGCGCTAGTTTGTTCGTCATTCCCGACGATCTGCCAATCGAACTAACCCCCTTCACCTTTCTGCTTGGCCAATGGCGTGGCTCTGGAATTGTGAGCTATCCAATTGGTGACAATCCGGCAACTGAGATCGAATTTTTCCAAACCATCAGCTTTAGGCCAATGGCAAATGGCAAGTTGGATTTTGAGTCGGTCGCCCAGGATTCTAAAGGCCAGCTGATTTCTAGCGAAAAGGGTTTTTGGATGCTCTCAAGACCATCCAATGACGGAGATTCAGGCCCGGGACTCTTGCCAGGATCCGGCGTGCCAGCAATCACCGTGCGGGAAGATCTAGAGCTTTGGCGCAATGCAGCAGGTGGTTTTGACATCGAGGCCTTGATCATTCAGCCCAGTGGCATTGCTGAACTGTACTTTGGCCAAATCAAAGGTGCACGTATTGACATGGGAACCGATGCTGTGCTGCGTTCGCCGAACGCTAAGGAATACTCGGCAGGCCAGCGAGTTCTAGGTCTCGTAGAGGGAGCGTTGCTCTGGGCTTGGGATATGGCGGCTGTTGGCTCGCCCTTGAAATCTCATGCTTCCGCCAGATTGGAAAAAATTGTCGACTGAACACTTTGGTAATCCGCTTTTAGAGCAGCGGAAGCTCTTGGAGCAAAAAGCCTTCGTCCAAAGAAGCGACCAAACCGTTCTCGAAATCCAGGGTCCCGACTCTCTTAGCTGGCTGCACTCTCTGACAAGCCAAAACATTCTCAACCTAAAGCCGGGCGACTCGACAGAGTCGCTACTGCTCACCCCGAATGGCCACATAGAGCAGCAGCTCAAGCTCATCGTCACAGACACCGGAGCGTTCGTAATTGTCCACCAAGACAAAGCATCGGCTCTAGTTGAGTGGCTGAATAAGATGCGCTTCCGATCCAAGGTTGAGGTCCTAGAGCGAAGCGAATTGAGTTGCTTCGGAGCCTTTGCAGATCTCTCCTCTGTGGGGCCCACTTGGAATGACCCGTGGTCGATTCCTAGCACTTCATCGGTGAGCTACAACCCCGATCGCAAGCAGTTTTTTTGGCAGGAAGTGATTTCGCAAGACCCCCCAGTCCTTGAACGTGCTGGCCTGATGGCCTATCACGCCCTGAGAATTGCCGCCGGCAGACCAGAGATCACCGATGTTGATGATCGCACGCTGCCCCATGAATTTGACTGGCTGAACTCAGCCGTTCACCTCTCAAAGGGTTGCTATCGAGGCCAAGAGACCGTCTCTAAAGTCCACAATCTTGGTCACCCTCCCAGAAGGCTTGCCATTTTGAATCTCGAGCAGGGTGACATGATCGCCGCAAGTGGCGATGAGGTGAGCTATCAGGAGAAGGTCATCGGCAAGGTAGTGGCTGCCGGCCTTCACTTCGAAGAGGGTTCTATAGCGTTGGCAATTCTGAACCGCAACACCCCCTATTTGGATCTAATCGTTCGCTCGGGGGAGTCTCAAATCGCGGCAACCCAAGAAATGCTCGTCCCGCATGATGCCGGCAAAGCGGCTAACCTGCCCAGGCCCTCGGCGTTCAAGCTCTCGTCGAAGAAATAGCTAAACTTTCTGGTTATGACCTATAACCTCATCCTTTTACGCCATGGCAACTCCGAATGGAATCAGAAAAACCTCTTCACCGGTTGGGTGGATGTTGACTTGACGGACCAGGGCATCAAAGAGGCAAAGCGGGCAGGCGATCTGCTAAGCGCATCTGGGCTAAAGCCAGACATTTTGTATACGTCGGTTCTAAAGCGAGCCATCAACACCGCCCATTTGGCTCTGAATGAGATGGGTCGCAACTGGATTGAAACCAAGCGCTCCTGGAGATTGAATGAGCGCCACTACGGCTCGCTTCAAGGTCTTGACAAGGCTGAGACCTTAGCAAAATATGGCCCAGACCTATTTCAAACTTGGCGCAGAAGCTATGACGTGCCACCACCACCAATCGACGATGACAACGAGTTTTCCCAGGCTCATGACGAGCGGTATGCAGGTCTCGGAGACGCCCTTCCCAAGACCGAGTGCTTGAAAGACGTACTGGTTCGAATGCTTCCTTATTGGCACAGTGATATTCAAAAGTCGCTAGAAGAGGGCAAGACCGTCTTGGTCACCGCTCATGGCAACTCTCTTAGGGCTTTGGTGAAGCACCTAGATGGAATTTCAGATGAGGAGATTGCAGAGCTCAACATCCCAACCGGAATCCCACTGCACTACAAGCTTGATGCGAACTTCAAACCAATGGTTGCCGGTGGCGAATACCTAGACCCCGAGGCAGCGGCAGCCGGAGCGGCCGCAGTTGCGAATCAGGGTAAAAAGTAACTAGCTAGGGTCTTGCCATTCGCCGGTCTGCAGGAAGCTGACCTTGGCGGAGATGTCGACCACGTGGTCTGCGAATCTCTCGAAGTAGCGTGATGCCAGGGTCACATCAACCGTGAACATTGCGTTCTCGGACCAGTCAGAAGCCAAAACGACATCAAATACTTTGCGGTGGAGCATGTCTACGGCCTCATCGCGAGCTTGAATCTCGCGTGCTAGATCGAGGTCGGTGTTCTCGAGCAGGCTGGCTGCCTTGGTGGCAAGCTCAATGTCGATGCGTGCCATTTCTTCGAAGGTCGGCCTGAGGCTTTCGGGGATTGCGCTACCTGGGTAGCGGTAGCGAGCAATCGCTGCGATGTGGGAGGCGAGTGAACCCATGCGCTCAAGAGATGCACTCATGCGAAGTGCTGAAACCAAAATTCTGAGGTCTCTGGCCACTGGTGACTGGGTTGCAAGCACCTTGATCACAAGTTCGTCAAGGTCCAGCGCACGCTCTTCGTTTGCATCGGTTAGCGCTAAGGCCTCATCAGCCATCGCCACATCGGAGTTCAAAAAAGCCTTGGAGGCCTTTTCCATAATGGTCTTGGCTTCGTTCGCCAAAGTGACCAACCTGGTCTGAACTTCACTAAGTTCTTGCTGGAATACGGTGCGCATCGCTGCCCTTCTTCTTGCTCGCTTGCATAAAACCTGTCAGCACTAAGCAAATTTCAGCTGAATTCAAAACAAACCAGCCGCAAACTACACGTGCCTGTCGTCAATTTACACCTAACCTGTTCTAAGACACTTTGTTAACCTTATGAACTGATGAAACGACGAGGACTGATGGGCTTCATTGCAACCCGGAGGGCTGAAAAGACTGCCGAGTCTGAGTTTGACGCGTTCGAGGTGGTGGCGGCTCAGGTCGTAGACGTAATCGCGACCGCTGGAGTTGTCCTCGATCAGGGAAACAATGTGGTCAGGGCTTCCCCCGGTGCAATCCAATTTGGACTTGTGCAAAACCGCAGGCTCATCCATGCAGCGCTCGTCAATCTTGCGGAACGTGCCAAGGTGTCATCGGGTGCTGTTCAAGAGGACGTTTTGCTTGAAACCGGGCTGCGAAAAGAGCAGATTTTCGTTCACGCTCGAGCGGCTCGCTTCGGAGAGCGCTATGTAATGCTCTTGGTTGATGACCGCACCGAATCCCGCAAGTTAGAGGACACCAGGCGGGACTTTGTAGCTAACGTTTCTCATGAATTGAAGACTCCAATCGGTGCAATCGGTTTGCTCTCAGAGGCAATTGCCGGAGCAACTGATGATCCTGAGATGGTGCAAAAGTTTGCGGAGTCGCTCCAGAAAGAGTCGATGCGACTTGCCAATTTGGTGCAGGAGCTAATTCAGCTCTCCAGGGTGCAGGGTGCAAAACTCTCTGAAACTTCATCCGAGGTTGACCTGGCGACGGTAATCGCAGACGCGGTCGATCGAAACCAGCTGCTTGCCGAGCAGCACAGCATCAAGCTGGCTACGAACGCCACACCTGGCACCAAGATTTTCGCGGATTACGAGATGCTGGTCACCGCAGTCAGGAACCTGATTGAGAACGCCATCGTCTACTCGGAGCAACACTCCCAGGTTGGAGTGGGGCTGAGGGTTGTCGACTCGGTGGCTGAAATCGCAGTAACCGATTCCGGCATTGGCATCCCCGAATCTGAGCAGGAGCGAATTTTTGAGCGCTTTTATCGAGTCGACCCATCGCGCTCACGCGAAACCGGCGGAACCGGACTGGGTCTTTCCATCGTCAAGCACGCTGCCGCGAATCACCGCGGCGAAGTGAAGATCTTTTCAAAAGAGGGTGTTGGGTCAACCTTCACTCTCAGACTTCCGATCGACAACCAAGGGGCATAAATGACTCGAGTGCTAGTAGTTGAAGATGAGCGCAACTTGCGCGAACCACTTGTCTACCTCTTGCAAAAAGAGGGCTATGACGTTATCGAAGCCGAGGACGGCAATGTCGCGCTTGAGAACTTTAGAAATCTTGGCGCCGACCTAATTCTCTTGGACCTAATGCTTCCCGGGCTCTCTGGTAACGAAGTTTGCCGAATTATCCGTGCAGAGAGCCAGGTTCCGATAATTATGGTTACGGCCAAGGACACCGAGATTGACAAAGTTGTCGGCTTGGAGATTGGTGCCGATGACTATGTGACCAAGCCCTATTCGACGAGGGAGCTGCTGGCTCGAATGAAGGCGGTCCTCCGGCGAGGCTCAGAGCCAGCACCTTTGGAATCCGGAGTGCTCAGAGCAGGGCCGGTCGAAATGGACATTGAGCGCCACTCGGTCACGGTTCATGGTGAAAAGGTTCAGATGCCATTGAAAGAGTTTGAGCTACTTGAGCTCTTGATGGAGAACGTCAATCGCGTGCTAACAAGGGGTCAGATAATTGACCGAGTTTGGGGCTCTAACTACTTTGGCGACACCAAAACCCTTGATGTCCATGTCAAGCGAATTCGTTCCAAGATCGAAGATGATCCATCCAGGCCACGCCATTTGATGACCGTGCGCGGATTGGGTTACAAGTTCGAGGTTTAGTCCAAAGCCTCTGCGAAGGGTCGATACTCCTCCAAAGTGCCATCCAGCACTGGAACCAACTTGCCGAATGGGTCACCTCCGGCCGTCACAAAAACATTGCGCATAGCTCCAGCAATTTCATCAACCTCTAGAACGATTCCTGGGTTGCCGTTGTAGCCAAGGTCAAAAACACCGCCGGGCTCAATGGAAAAGTCGTACCTGAAGGTCTCGCCATTTTTGTCATCGGTTGCAATAGATGCCATTAGCTCAGTCTGTGAAGCGTTCACAAATGAACCAATCAGGACTGCTTTGCCTGCGTCGTTGCGAATAAACATAAGGTTCCTGCTCTTTAGATCGCCAACCTCTGACTGAACACCGTCTGAAGGTGCATAGGGACGAAGTGATTCAACTTCGCGAGAGAGGGAGCAGCCTGAAAGCACTAAGAGAGTGATCAGGGTCGCGGCAAGGGTTGCTAACTTGTTGTTTCTCAAGGGTCCTCCAGGGGCCATATCCCTCTAAGTCTAACCTAGGGAATTATGGGAATCTGTGGTAAAATCGAGGTTTTGAGGCCGAAAGAAGTCTATGAAGTTTGAAGTTGGCGAAACAGTCGTTTACCCCCACCACGGTGCAGCAGAGATCATCGAGGTTTCTAAAAAGACCATTCGCGGCGAAACTCAGACCTATCTAAAACTCAAAGTTGCTCAGGGTGACCTGATCATTCAGGTGCCAGCGGCCAATGTTGAGATGGTTGGCGTTCGCGATGTCATCGACAAAAAGGGTGTCAAGCAGGTCTTTGATGTACTCCGAGCTGAGTTTGTCGAGGAGCCAACCAACTGGTCTCGCCGCTACAAGGCAAACCTAGAAAAACTCGCATCTGGTGACGTCGTTAAGGTTTCCGAGGTTGTTCGTGACCTATGGCGTCGCGACCAGGACCGCGGTCTATCAGCTGGTGAGAAGAGAATGCTCGCCAAGGCTCGTCAGATCTTGATTTCAGAGCTAGCGCTTGCGCGCAAGGTTGACGAGGAGAAGGCTTCGGCCGAACTCGACAAGGTATTGGCCAGCTAGGACCATGGCTGTCGCGGTGGTGCTGGTCTCCGCCGGAAAAGGGACCAGGCTCGGAGCCAATCTCCCAAAAGCCGTGGTAAAAGTCGCAGGTCGTACTCTCTTAGAGCACTCTTTAGAAAGCATCGCTAGGTTCAACCCCGCTGAGCTAGTTGTTGTTGCTCCCCAAGAGCTAATTCAGGATTTCGAGCAGCTAACTAGCTTGCACTTTGAAAAGTTCAAGGTGGTTCAAGGTGGCGAAACCAGGCAGCAATCGGTCCAGAATGGCTTGGCCCAAGTGGAATCCGAGCTTGTCTTGGTCCACGATGCCGCCAGGGCTTTTACCCCAACAATCGTTTTTGAGCGCGTGGCTCAAGGTTTAGAGAAGTTCACCAGTGTGGTTCCTGCAATCATGGTTACCGACACGATCAAAGAGGTAGCTGAGGATCGGGTTGAAAGAACCCTCGATCGATCAAGCCTCAGGGCTATTCAAACACCGCAGGGGTTCAGGGTCAGCGTTCTTCGAGACGCGCTTAGTGGTGCGACCAGCGACTTCACTGACGAGGCCGGATTACTGGAATCAGTGGGTCATCAGACACTTGTGGTTGAAGGTGACCAGCTGGCATTCAAGGTCACAACACCCGAGGACCTCGAGCGAGCTAAAGCGCTTTTTGGCGATCAACGCACTGGTATCGGGGTCGATGCTCACCGCTTCAGCCAGGCGGGCGAGCTCGTGTTGGGGTCGCTGGTTTGGCCAGAACTACCAAAGCTTGAGGGTCATTCAGATGGCGACTCAGTTGCTCATGCGATTGTCGATGCGCTGTTGTCTGCAGCAGCGCTTGGAGATATTGGTTCAAACTTTGGAGTGGACAGGCCCGAATTCAAAGGCGCCAGTGGAGAAGTGTTCATTTCTGAGACCCTCAAGCTCCTGCAGAAAGCAGGCTTTGAGCCTGTAAACGTTTCGGTTCAGATAGTGGCAGATAGGCCAAAGATTGGACCTCGACGCCAAGAGCTAGAGAAGCGACTTACTCAACTGGTCGGAGCTCCGGTATCGGTGCTTGCGACCACGACCGATGGACTTGGTTTTCTCGCCGATTCCAAGGGCGTAGCGGCTGTCGCAAGCGCCCTTGTGCGTGTCGCTGGTTAGGCTTTTGGCTATGAAGCTCTTCGACACCCGCTCTGGGGTTATCAAACAAATCGAGCCAATTCAAAAGGGCAAGCTATCGATTTATGTTTGTGGCCCGACGGTTCAGTCAGAACCTCACATCGGCCATTTGAGGTCAGCATTGGTCTATGACCTGATGATTCGCTGGGCTAGATCGCAGGGACTAGATGTGTATCTGGTGAGAAATGTCACAGACATCGACGACAAGGTTTTGGAAAAGGCTCAGCAAGCAGCTGTTGACTGGATTGAGCTTGCTCAAAAAAACGAAGAGCTATTTCGAAGCGATTACCTTGCCATTGGAATTGAGAATCCCACCTTGGAGCCTCGAGCCACTAACCACATCCCGCAGATGTTGGAGCTAATCGAAAAGCTGATAGAAAAAGGCCACGCCTATAAGGCACTTGATGGCTCTACAGATGTCTACTTCGACACCGCATCTTGGAAGGACTACGGGGAGCTCACTCACCAAAACCCTCAGGACATGGAGGGTGAGAGCTCATCGCCAAAGAAGAAAAACCCGCAGGATTTTGCCCTCTGGAAGGCAGCCAAACCAAATGAACCTGAGACTGCGAGTTGGGATTCGCCATTTGGGAGAGGTAGACCAGGTTGGCACATTGAGTGCTCAGCAATGAGCCAGCACTACTTGGGTGAGAACTTTGATATTCATGGCGGAGGATTGGACTTGCGCTTTCCTCACCACGAAAACGAACTTGCGCAATCCCGTGCCGCAGGGGCAAAGTTTGCGAACTACTGGGTCCACAACGGACTTGTCAGCATCAACGGACAAAAGATGTCTAAGTCGCTGGGGAACTCGGTCACCTCAAAAGAGCTCTTGGAGGCAGCATCGCCTCAAGCTGTTCGCTACTACCTGCTAACAGCCCACTATCGCTCAGTACTGGATTACCAGCCAAAAGCGCTGCAAGAGGCAGCCACGGCACTAGATCGAATCAATACCTTTGTGGCAAGAGCCGAAAGGGAGATCGGGTCTTCCAACCAAGAGCTCGAACAACTTCCCGCGGAGTTCACCGAGCAAATGAATGACGATCTAAATATCCCAGCGGCGCTCGCTATCCTTCACGATCGGATTCGCAAGGGTAACACCATGTTTGATGCTGGTGAGCTTCAAGCCGCAGACGCGATTCGCCACGAGGTTTTGGGGATGCTCAGAGTATTGGGGCTGGCTCCAACTCAGTGGGCTTCACTTATTGAGCCTAAGAAGCTAGATTCAGCAATAGAGCTCCTGATTCAGGAGCGACAAATCGCAAGAGACAACAAAGACTTTGCCAAGGCTGATCAAATTAGAGATCAACTAAAAGCACTCGGCATCGAACTCTCGGACAATCCGAGCGGAACACATTGGAGCAATGACTAATGGCAAAACTTGGTAGGCCCGGAGCGGCCAAGGGTAAAAAGGGACCACAAAAGGGAACTGGTGGCCATGGCCGTAAGTCGCTCGAGGGCAAGGGTCCAACCCCTAAGGCTGAAGACCGTCCGTATCACAAGACTTATCGCTCAACCAAGGAGACCCCGGTCAAGAAGACCGGTGTAAAAAAAGGCCAGTTTGTTGCTGGAAAGACCCGTGGAGCAAAGTCCGTGACCGGTGAGGTGCTATCTGGTCGAAACTCTGTAATCGAAGCACTACGTGCCAAGATTCCCGCAACCGCTCTGTTTTTGGCTCAGCGAATCGATTTTGATGATCGAGTCAAGGAGTCAATAGCGATTGCAAATGGTCGCGGAATTCCAGTCAACGAGGTGACGCGAGCCGAGGTTGATCGAATGACCGGTGGTGACAGCGTCCACCAGGGTATTGCGTTGCAGGTTCCTCCTTACCAATACAAAGACCCAAGCGAATTGCTAGATCGAGCACTCTCGCAGTCTCCACTGCCACTACTTGTTGCACTTGATGGCATTACCGACCCTAGAAACCTAGGCGCGATCATTAGGTCGGTTGCAGCATTTGGTGGCCACGGTGTCCTGCTCCCGCAGCGCAGAAGCGTTGGCGTCACGGCAGCCGCTTGGAAAACCAGTGCTGGAGCTGCCGCTCGGGTCCCAGTAGCACTTGCTTCAAACCTCAACCAGGCAATCAAGGAATATCAGCGCAGGGGAGTGTTTGTCGTTGGCTTAGATGCCGAGGGAGATGTCTCGCTACCAGAGTTTGAACTGTTTGATAAGCCGCTTTTGGTGATTGTGGGCTCTGAGGGCAAGGGGCTGTCGCGCTTGGTTCAAGAAAACTGTGACCAGATCATCTCAATTCCAATTACGAAGAGCACAGAGTCTTTGAACGCTGGAATTGCAGCGAGCGTAGCGCTTTATCAGATAGCCAGCCTGCGCGGCTAGACCTTATCGCGCCAGTCGCCTTCCTCATCATCGTCGGAGACGACAATTAGACCGGTTGGAACTGGATCTGCCAAAGATATCGAATCGGTGGTGAGGCTGCCAATCAGGGCCTCCTCATCACGACGGTTCGCCAAAATATCTGAGACATAGGAGCGGACCACGTCAATCAGCTCAACATCTGTTCCCTGACGCTCAGACATGTACCAGCGATGTTCCAAGACCTCGTGGAAAAGTTCAGCAGGTTCTAGGCGTCCGGTGTACTGGCTTGGAACTGCCCCAACAACTGGTTCAAAGACCTCAGAGAGCCACTGGTGAGCCAATACCTCTTCATCTGCGCCAGGCCTGGCATGGGAGAGCTTGAACTGATCAATGTCGTTCAGTAGCCTTCTGGCCTGGTTCTCTTCAACATCCAAACCGGTCAGAAGCAAGAGCCGTCTGGCGTGGTGGCCAGCGTCGACTACCTTGGGTTGAATCTTGACCGTGTGGCCGGCTTCATCACTGACCATCGAGAGCTCTTCAATATCGAATCCAAGCTCATTTAGTCTTTGAACTCGTCTTGATATCCGCCACTTCTCAGCAGCATCGAAGACCTCGACCGCGGTTAGCTCTTTCCAGAGCTCGTGATATTTATCGACGATGCGTTGGCTAATCTGATTCGGATCAATGTCGCTGGCTTTGCCAGAGGCCAATAGGTCCATCAGTTCACCAGCAATGTTTACCCTGGCAATCTCTAAATCGTTTTCCCGCTGACCATTGGATAGTTTTGAGTCATAGAGCTGACCGGTTTCAGCATCAACCAAGTAGGCTGCAAATTTTCCTGCATCTCTTCTAAACAGGGTGTTTGATAGCGAAACATCGCCCCAAAAAAATCCAATTAGATGCAGCCTCACCAAAAGCAGCGCAAGGGCATCCACCAATCGCTTGGCGGTTTGATCTCTCAGTCCCTGAGACCACATTGCCCGATAGGGGAGCGAGAACTTCAGGTGGCGGGTGATAAGCACCGCGGGCAACTCATTGCCCGCTTTGTCCGTGCGGTTATTGATGATCGCAAAAGGTTCAACGCAGGGAACGTCGAGCTTCTCTAGCTTGCGAAGCATTTCGTATTCTCGCTTCGCTAGATCAAAAAGTGTTTCTTTGATCGCGATTACATGGTCGCCTAGGTGTGCGAATCTCACGGTGTGGCGAGAGAGCCCCTTTGGAAGAGCAGCGATGTTTTCGCTTGGCCAATCCTCCAATGGCAAATGCCACGGCAGATCCAGCAGTGCTGGTTCTGCCGTGGCAGCCGTGATGTTTAGTTGCTGAGGCATGTAGCGCCTAGTTCAGGCGAGCACCACTCTCAACATCAAATAGGTGAACTGCTTCTGGGTCAGCGATCAGGTGAATCTTGTCGCCGGCATTTGGGTGGTTGATGGCATCGACGCGAACAACCACGTTCTGCTCGGTGCCATCTAGCTGGGCGCGGCCGTATAGGTAGCCATCGGAGCCAAGCTCCTCAACTACGTCTACGTCCACTACCAGTCCCTTTTCAGAAACGGTCAGCTTCTCTGGGCGGATACCAACGGTGATCTTGGAGCCCGAAGCCTTAGCCAAGATCTCACGAGAGATAGGAAGCACTGCATCTCCGAACTGAACACCGCCGTCAACGATTGCCAGCTGAACCAGGTTCATGGCAGGTGAGCCGATGAAGCCTGCAACGAAAACGTTTTGTGGGGTGTCGTAGAGGTTACGTGGAGTGTCAACCTGCTGCAGAAGGCCGTCCTTGAGAACTGCAACTCGGTCACCCATAGTCATAGCCTCAACCTGGTCGTGGGTAACGTAAACGGTTGTTACTCCGAGACGGCGCTGAAGCGAGGCAATCTGAGTTCTGGTCTGCACGCGTAGCTTGGCATCCAGGTTCGACAGCGGCTCATCCATCAAGAACACCTGAGGCTTACGC
Organism: uncultured Aquiluna sp.; assembly: GCA_965661645.1. Taxonomy (GTDB): domain Bacteria; phylum Actinomycetota; class Actinomycetes; order Actinomycetales; family Microbacteriaceae; genus Aquiluna. The sequence goes on along the minus strand of CBFIEQ010000016.1, from coordinate 3,604 downwards.
ACGATCGCGCGACCCATGGCAACGCGCTGACGCTGACCACCGGAGAGTGCCTTTGGCTTACGGTTTAGATAAGGCTCTAGGTCTAGAAGCTTTGCTGCCTCCAGAACGCGCTCGGCGCGCTCTTCTTTCGAGACACCTGCAATCTTTAGGGCAAAACCCATGTTCTCTGCCACGGTCATGTGTGGGTAGAGAGCGTAGTTTTGGAAAACCATGGCAATGTCACGGTCTTTTGGTGGAACGTCGGTGACTTCGCGGTCACCGATGAAAATGCCGCCCTCATTGACCTCTTCAAGGCCGGCAAGCATTCTTAGTGATGTTGACTTACCGCAACCTGATGGACCAACTAAAACCAAGAACTCGCCGTCGGCGATTTCTAGGTCGAGTTTGTCAACAGCCGGGGTCGTGCCACCGGGGTATAGACGGGTTGCGCTCTTGAATGAAACTGACGCCATTGTAGTTTTCTCCTTCACCGGCAGGTACGTGCCGGACGATCCTTCGTGAATGATCATTCGCAGTTAGCGAACCCCATAAGTATCGCACTTTCCTTAGAATGGGGGAGGTTTGTAATCAACCTGATAGAAAACTAAGGATTTTAGATGACCTCCAACCAGAAGCCAACGCGTTCCGAGCAGCGAGAAGCTGCCAGACAGAAGGCTAAAGAGCTTCGTGAGCTGAACGCTAAAAAAGAAAAGCGCAACAAGTTGGTTATCCAGCTTTCAGTTGTGCTGGTTGCGCTCGGTCTTGTTGGCGGTGTTGCAGCGGTGATAGCCATTGACGCTGCCAACCGAGCCGAAGCTCCAATCGTGGGTGAGGTTCCTGAGAACCTGACCGAATTGGGTGGTGTAAAGCTGGGAGTAGGTCTGCAAGCTTTCACCAACACCAACACCCCGGTTTTGGCCGGCGAGACTGACACTCCTGAAATCGTCGTCTATGTTGACTACCAGTGCCCAATTTGTCAGGCATTTGATGTTCCAAACTCCGCGCAGATTCGTTCATGGGTCGACACTGGAGCGGCCACCGTCGAGATCAGAGCACTGTCCTTCTTGGACCGCGCGTCTTTGAACGAGTACTCCTCAAGGGCCGCGAACTCGGCGATGTGTGTTGCCAACTTTGAACCAGACGCCTTCTGGGATTACCACGAGAGCCTAATGATCAACCAGCCAATGGAGGGCATCGAAGGTCTCAACGACAACGAGCTTTATGAGCTGGCGGAATCCTCTGGTGCTGCGAGCGAAGAGGTCAAGGGCTGCATTCAGGCAAAGAGTTTTGGCGATTACGTCGCTCAATACACTCAGTCGGTTTTGAGCGCCCCACACAACGGCATCACCGTCACTGGAACCCCAACGATTTTGGTGAATGACAACCAGTACACCTGGGCAACCGGAGACGACCTGGTGTCAGCGGAGCGCTTCGCTCAGTTTGTTCAGGCTGCGGTAGCAGAGTAGTTAGTTCTCGATACTGAGGGAAACCCCTGTATCGACAAAGCTCTCATTGCCAACAATGTCACGAAGCTTCGCATGCCAGTCGCAGCTGCCTGCCTCGATGTCCGGCGGAAGTTTGCCAAGGCCCTCGAAGCTCAGGTCATAAGAGGTTCCGCTCCAACGACCTGCCCAGCCAAAAGAGCCAGAGACCTCACCAAAGCTCACACGGTTACGATCTCCGCCAGCCATGGCTACATAGACCAGGAGCTTTATATCGCCATCTTGTAGGCACTGCATCTCAGCACCAGTTACTCCTCGTTCATCGGTAATTCGACCCGTGAACTCAAACTGAGGAGCTGGGTCTGAAACTCTGACGCGCTGGCTTGATAGCTCGAAGCTCACAAGCTCAGGCGGGGTGCGGTCTGAGAAGTAGAAGGTGAGACCTGCGCCAGCGCCCAAAGCCAAAGCCAAATACCAAGCAAGCTTGGCTTTGGAGGGTAGGCGAAGCTTCATCAAGGAAATCTTAGGTTGAGGTCTTTAGAATCAGGGCATTGAGAAAAATTCTCAGCCAACCATTAGGCTTTATGGCGCATCGCCGACTTGGCGCAATGGTAGCGCACCGCTCTTGTAAAGCGGGGGTTGCGGGTTCGAGTCCCGCAGTCGGCTCTATAGTCTCTTAGCTGGAAGCTCGCTGATGCTCCGGCATCGTTGGCTGAGCCAGCTGAACAGCAAAAATAATCCAGCCCACAATCGGCAACAGCAGCCACCAGAACTGATTCATGGTCTTTCCAGCATCTCTCAGTCTTCTCGCTGAGGCGCTCGCCCACGGAATCAAGGTGGCGATAGCAACGATGGTTTGAACATCATCATCAAGCACGCCGGCAATTGCAGAGAGCAAGAACAGGGCAAGGGCGAAATACCAGTAGTCCGCTCGAGAACTCCTTCCGGTAAAGGTTGCGTAGTTCTTGAATGCCAGCTTTGTCGCTTCCCAAATTTCCATGTGAAAACTCTAACCATTTCCATGGGAAGTCAAGAGGAGCAGATTAGGTTTTCACAGCGATGAATAAATCAATTGACATTTCGCAAGATCCGCTTGAGCTCATTCAAAATGAGTTTGCAGGACTCTACTCGGGGGAGCTTGGACTCAGCTCAATCAAAGGCGGTCAAACTGCTGCCGACGCGGCGCTGGCGAACCTCGATATAACCGGGTATGCAAAGAATCGCTCCGAGGTGTTGCCAAAATCTAGGCGTGGAGCGTCGATGCTGTCTCCCTATATTCGCCACAACATCCTGAGTTTGACCGAGGTGTACGACCAAGTGGCGAAAGCGCCCTATCAAGACCGAGAGAAATTTCGCGATGAGCTTTTCTGGCAGGAATATGCCCGTCACCTCTACGCAAGGGTTGGCACCAGACTCTTTCAAAACCTTAGGTTCGACGCCAACTGGGACTCCCCTGGCGACGGCTGGAATCGAGATATGGCTTGCGTCGATTCGGTGGTTGCCGAGCTTGAGAGCGATGGATGGCTAGTCAATCAAACGAGAATGTGGCTCGCATCACACTGGAGCGTGCGGAACCAGCGCGGCTGGCTTCATGGCCAGGAGCGCATGCACCGCGAGCTAATTGATGGCTCTCGTGCTGCAAATCTTTTGGGTTGGCAGTGGACGGTAGGAGCTGGAACTGGCAAGCCTTATGGCTTTGCTAGGTGGCAGGTTGAGAAGAGAGCGCCAGGACTCTGCAAGCGTTGCCCTCTTCAATCAAACTGTCCAATTCAGCAGTTCCCAGAGGAGATTCAACCCCGGCAACTAGAGCGCGACCCATTGCTGGATAACGACCCAGACCCGAGAAGGACAGCAGGTCCGCTCTCGGTGCTGACTCTCACTAAACCGGATCACGTTCTTTTGACCATTGATTCGCTCGGCGACGCAGATCCCGCGTTGATTGCCAATCCCGATCTGCCGGTCGTATTCGTTTTCAATCAGGCGGCGCTCGCAAAACTGCAGCTCAGCGCTAAAAGAATTGGATTTTATTTAGAGACGCTTAGGGACCTTGACGAGCGCAGAGAGCTCAAGGTCTTTCTAGGAGATCCATACTTGTTTGCTCAAGAGCACCACGTTGCCGTCACATTTGCCCCGGTGCCATCATTCAAAAAGTTCAAGAAATTGGCCGAGGTTCATCCCTACCC